>CAZKNU010000046.1:0-9863 GCA_964554235.1 uncultured Methanosarcinales archaeon
ACTTTAGGCAAAGGCAAAGGGCTAGGCAGGTTTACTTCTTCACTGACTTTGATGGCCTGAATATTGCCTTTATGCAATGCAGCATTAACTATTTTTTCCATGACATCGTAAGGAATTCGTTTGTCTTTATCCCAAGACTTTTTAACATCGTCGATTTCCGCTTCATCACCAACATAAAGAACCTGCCCTTCAACATCAATCTTGCCTAAATCCGGCTCATAATTACAAGAAAATTCAAAGGTGAATTTCAATCCTTTTTTACCTTCAACAGAAAAATCCAAGCGTTCTACATTGCTCAAGGAAACATTGTTGTTTATGTTTACCTGGCCGGTTTTTGCTTTTAAGCTTCGCTCTGCATGCAATTTATGTATATTTATTTTAACAATAGGCATTTAGACCACCTTTTAGTATTTTTAAAAAATTAGTTGATAGTTATTTATAAACTTTCCGAACCTAAACCGTAGCTGCATTAAGTTTTTTACGCAAATCGTGATACATTTCTAATATCTGAGCCTCGATTGGCCCAAAGACTAAGTCTAACAATTTGTCGGAAACGGTTACTCCTTCCTTTAAAGCTTCTTTTTTTAAGAACCCTTTATAATCGGAGTTAAGTTCCCCGTTCCATAAAAAATGATGGAAACCTTTGATTTCCCAAATCTTTTTATCTTCTAAACTAGTTTTAATTTCATATTTTGGTGGAAACCAGCGGATTAATTCTTTTTTAGATTTTTCTGTTCGGTCAAATCGGAAGAGCCATCCATATCCTTTCATAGAAGCATATTCATTTACTGGACCAGACGTTTCTAAATTTGAAGCCAACCCAACATAAACAGCAATTTTTCCTTCCATCGGAATCAGAAGTTCGTTTCTTAATTTAGTGCAAGGCAGTATCAGCGGCAATCTTCCTTCTAAATCAGCTACATTAAGTGGTTGTTGTGTTCTATATGGTGATGAAGGCATTTTATAGCTTTGGTAATTGTTTTAAACGGGTTTTATTAATTTTAAATCTGGTTTTAACTGCCCTTTATAACTTTTATTAAACTAATTTTTAGGCGGGTCTAAAAAAATCCCCTAATCTTCTATTTTTGTTGCTCCTTTTGGCATAGCTATCGTTTTCCTGAACTCGGGAAAATGATTTTTTATCTTACGCTCTGCACCTGAACCTAGTTGAACCATTTTCCCGGCGTCAGCGAAATGGTCTTTAATCTTCTGTTTAGGGTTTTGTTGGGTTGTGGTTTTTGACGTTATTTAATCTAAAAATGATCCAGCCACCAGCAGCGGAAAGGCGATAGTGGCATCGCAATGGATCTTTACACTGGGTGCATTAACCTTAACCTTCCCCCAGGTGATGGCTTCTTCAATTCTTGCTCCTGAATCAGAACCGTCGTATTCTTCTGCGGTATTAATGTAAACGGCAAAGTCTAAGCCTTCCTTAAAGATATTCGCATTTAAAGTGAAATGCTTGCTGATACCTCCGCCCAATAAAATTCCTCCGGTTTTTTCTGAATTCAAAACCAGCTGAACTATTTCTTTCATTTCCTGGCTGACATCCAATAAAAAATCAGGATGGCTCTGCTTAAAAAAGAAAATTAAATCTCCCAAGGAACCATCAATAATCCCTGGACAGAACACTGGAATATCATTCTTAGCCGCCCAATACAATACTGAATTGGGGTTGTTAATTTCTAATCCTAATTCTTTAATCAAATCTTTAGGGCAGAAGACTTTATTTTTTTCTTTCTGAATCTGGTAAATTCGGTCAAAGAATTTCTGCATAAAATCGTCAAAGAGAACAAAGCGGTCATTAGGGACAAAAATATTTCCGGTTCTATTTATGCCGTTTTCAAACAGCATTCTTCCGGAAACGTCAAATTTGCCCATTACAAAGGGCCTTAAACATTTGATAATATCTTCCTCTACTCCGCCAGCAGAAGTCACCAAGACATCTACTTTTTTATTCTTGACCAAATACTTAATAACTTCCCGGTTGCCGGAACTCATCTGGTTAGAAGTGAAACTTAAAAAAATCTTGGCTTTTTCTCTGCGCATAGCTTTAACAATTTCTATTCCTTCGGCTAGATGCGATCCCTGAAATCCGGTTAAGCTGTAAGCTTTTAAGAACTCTGGGAAATTTAATCCTTTCTCGAAATCATAGCCTTTAATTTCCGGATGCCCCTCTAAAGTCATGACTTTTTTAACGGAATTGTACTGAACGTGTTTCATTTTATTTTCTTGATTTATTTGCATTTTATACCTCATAATAAATTTGATTTCTGTTTTATATTTTTAATAATTAATTTATATTTTTAATATTAAGCATACTAACAACTAAGAAAAAAACACTTAACTTCCAAACTTTCGAACTGAATCCATATTAAGCTTAAAAGGGGGCTGTTTTTTAAAGGTTTGGGTATTTATTTATGGTAATAGAAATTTTACTCTTTCAGAGCCCACACTCTTAATACAGGAGTTATAGTCGATTTAGCTTAATTTTACTCGGAGGCACTAAACATTCCATCAGGATTATCTTCTGGAAAAATGCTGCAGCTCTTGGTAAGATCAAGAAGCCTTTTCTCAAGTAAATCCAATTCGGGGGAAGCTGCCCAAAAACCAAAAGTCTCTTTAAGATAGTTATGCCCATAGACACAGTACTTTTTCATTAACTGCTGTGAAGGATATTTCATGGCTTTTCTACTAGAATGGAGCCCAACAAAGTAGCGGACATCATCTTCTGCCCACTCTTCAGCATTATGAACAAAAACATTTTCTTGCCAGAAGGCATAACTTTCCATTAATTCAGAGGAAGGGGTGTTTGCTAGCAGCAGGTTGTAAAAATGGTCTCCATGGGGAAGAAAAAAATCGGTAAATTCAAACATGGCAGCCCGATGAGCACCTCCATCTAAGTAATAATTCCTTTTCGTTTTTCCCGGAAGATTAAGCACATTAGCTAACTGGATAAAATAAGGTGCCATGGTTTGACAGCCATGCCGGGAAATTTTCTCTTCAGACATGCCTTTCATGGTATTAATCTCTTTAGCATCCTCAACGGAACCATGCACATAATCACGTAATCCTTTCATAATCTCAACAATAGCCAACTCTGGACTTTCCAGTGAATTAAGATCTACTTTTTCTTCTAAAATTGAGAAGGTTTCAGCCGGCGAATAATCGATTAAACCAGTAAATTCATATCTTTGTTGGGAGGGCTTCCAAGCTGAAAACCAAGCTTGGGGGAGAAGGAGTTCCTCCAGCTCAGTTTGGCCATAATCCGAAAGTTTCCATGCAACTATCCCAGTAAAGTCCAGCCATAAAGCATGAGCTAATTTTGCTGCATAAATCTCTCTGGCTTCTTCTTCGGTTAACTGGATGCTATTTTGATTAGGTTTTAAGTTGTAAAAAGATGCCGGCAAGGGTGCGGTTGGCGGCCGCCGATTTATTTCTGAATCTTGTATCTTACCCCACATCGTTGCCTGCCAAGGAATAGGCAGCTGACAGAAATCAATAGCCCCTAAGATTTTATGATTACCTCTTAACTGTTCATAATAAGGAGCCAGAATTTCATTAGCAGAAACGTCAGTAAGACAATAATCAGCTGTTTTTTCAAGTGGGATTGATGCGGAGGTGCAAGAAAGGGATGAAACCAGAGGAATCCAAAAATGTTTTTTATTCATTTTGTTCAGCAAACCGGGTCTACTATATAAATTCAATATATACCCAACTTTAATAAACAATATATTCCCATTGTAATACATGTATTCTAAGCTATTTCAGTTCCTAAGGCAAAAAACAACTTTGGCAGCAATTGTTGCCAGTACGGCAGTTTCCGGATGTGTTTCTTTATATGCGCCAGTAGATGGTTTATCCATAAAAGTCCCTAAAACGGCGCAGGTTAATCAGGATTTAAGAAAAAAACTAGCTTTCATAGAGAACGTAAAAAAAATGGGGGTGGAAAGATTTGGCTTAAAAGAGAGCCCGCATTATTCGGAATATAACGATGGTTCTATTCCTATAGACACACTATACCTACTAGTGGTAACTTCCCCAACCATTTTACCCAGCCGCCAAGGGAATTCCATTTTTATAGATACCGACCAGGAATACCGGGAAGCTCTTCAAGGCTATGTATTTTTTTATTCGAATGCTGACAAACTGGAAGATGAAAAAGAATATTATCAAAAGCAAGGCTATGATATTTACAGAAGAAGCACCACCAATTTTAATGACGGAGAGCGGGGATGCCCCATAACTAAAGATTTCCTTCAGAGGAATAAAGTCAATCAAGCCCAAACTATCTTCCATGAAGATTGCCATTACTGGGTTGATAAGGAGATAGGGGAAGATTTCTCCAGCGAATTGAATGAGTCTTTCTGCACCGTCGTTGGTTATGCTGGAACGGTAAACTACTTTAGCGGTAAGGAAGGAAAAGACTCGCCCGATTATCAGTTTGCAGTTGATTCTTTTCAATGGCACCAATGGTACGCGCAGGAAATAAACTCTTATTATTCCCGCCTGCAGGAAATTTATACTAACCCAAAACTGATTCTGGAGGAGAAACTTAAGCAGCGGGAAGCAGTATTTAAGGATGCAGAAGGCAGCCTGGGCGAAAAAATTAACAATGCAGTCCTTTTGGACCGTTATCCTTACACCAAATATTTTCACTTAATGTTGAAATTCCATGACGAAAATGGTGAAAATTTACGGATAACCTTAGAAAAAATGAAAGATTGTCCGGAAGCAGAACAAGGGGCCTTGGAATTTATTGTGAAGAATAGTAAGTAAAAAATAACCCGAAATCTTTATATCTATTCTACTTTTTATTCTAATAATGAATCTCGTAGACGTCCACTGCCACCTGAATCATGCCCGCTTTAAAGACGATTTAAACGAAGTGCTCAAAAGAGCTGAAAAAGCAGGAGTTAAGGCCATAATTGTTTCCGGAATTAATCCGCCGGCAAACCGGGAAGTGCTGGAATTAGCTAAATGCTCTTCTTTAATTAAATGCAGTTTGGGCATTTATCCTATTGATGCCTTAGGCCTATCGGAAGGAGAAACCGGATTGCCTAAACAAAAAGGAAAAATTGATTTGGAACAAGAATTTAAATTTATGGAACAAAATAAGGATAAATTCGTCGCTATTGGTGAAGTGGGGTTAGACTTTCATTGGGACCGGGAGCATCATGAGCAGCAGAAAGAAAATTTTAGGAAAATAATAACCTTTGCCAAGAAAATTAAGAAACCACTAATTATTCATTCCAGGAAAGCAGAGAAAGAAAGCATTGATTTATTGGAAAAAGAAATTAAAAATAAAGAAATTTCCGTAGTGATGCATTGTTTTTCCGGCAATAAAAATTTAATTAAAATGGCCGCGGCTTTAGGCTATTATTTTTCCATACCGCCCAATATCACTAAATTACAGCATTTCCAGACTTTAGTTGAATTAGTGCCCTTAGAACAATTGTTTACGGAAACGGATGCTCCCTGGTTAAGCCCTTTCGGCAACAAGAAAAACGAGCCGGCTTTTGTGGCTGAAGCGATTAAGAAAATTGCGGAAATCAAAAAATTAAGCGCTGAAAACGTTGCCGAACAAATTTGGAAGAATTATGAAACGGTTTTTAGTAAATAATAATCTAAAAAATAAATAAAAAACCCAATCACAGCAGAGCTGTGGGGTTTTTTAGTGTTTGTTGGAAGATTCATCTTTTTCACTGCAAGCAGTGGGGATTTACACCCAACAAACAATTAAAAAACTTATTCCAAAATCCTCGCTTTTGGATCCAATTCCGAACTTAAGAACTTGTGCAGGACATAATCAGGAACATACAGCATGTCAGCAATAATTTCTTTTAACGCATAAGCGTCTTTGTAGTCGAGAATGGCTTTAATCTGCTTATCCGTAAAATTATAATCAGCAAAAAATTTCTGGCAGTATTGGTATTCTGCCTCTTTCAGCTTATCATACTTTTCCCATTCATGATGCAGGCGGGCATCATATTTCCGAATTATCCCCTGAAACAAGCGCATTAAATGGGTTTCATTTTCATTAACATTAGTAACCTGCCAGACCCCCGCTTTTTCCATGGCAAATTTTTTAAAAGCTAATTGCAGCATGGAAGTTACTTCTTCTACGCCTTTTCTGGTGGAATCCCGGCAGATAGTCAAAAAAGCATCATAGGTGGCTTTAGAACAGCGCTTAAACAAAAGTTCCGTAGGAAGAATATTCATGTCCTTGGCAACCCGGTGTTCAACGTCTTCCAGCAGGAATTTCTTGGCGTTATTAATAATAAATAAATTCTTAAAGCACTGGAAAAGGCGCTCTTCTTCAGTAAAGGATTCTAAACTAAGGATATTATGCATACGATCCGCAAGCTTGACTTGAATGGCCATTTCCTTAAGATTTTCGTCCGTGCACAAAAAAATATTAGAGATAGAGCGGTAATAAAATTCTCTTTTGTGCCGGGTTAATAGTTTAAGCACCCCAATCGTTTTATTGATGGTTTGAACATCCTGCCCGACGGGAGTTAAATCGGCCTGTAACTGATCAAACACCGCCAATTCATAATTGTCTAAAATTCCAATACTTTTTTCGTCTTTAGAAAGACTTTGTTCTTTTTTGTATAAATCTACACTTTCTTCAACGTAATCGTGCAGCAACCCGGCGCACAAAATAGTTTCATCGGCTATCTTGGCTTCTTCTAAAGCCAAAACAGCATTTAAAGGGTGGGTTAACGGATTATTTCCATCTAAGCGTAAAGGTAATTTAGTATAAAGTAGTTGCGTTTTTTGATAAGCATAAGCAAACAGCGGCGTAGGACAACGGATTTTAAATGGTAAGGATTCCAAATCATCTTCCTTTTTCCAGTGCTGGAGATACAGATAAGCCCGATGCTCAGAACTGCTCTCTGCCATTTGAGTAAGGTAGAAGTTGAAATTTTTAATTGTTTTGCCTATATTGTATAATAATATAAGTTTTTAAAAAATAGTTCATAATTTTTAGAAACCATACAAAAATCTTTAATTTTTGGGGTTTGAAAATTTCTAAAAGAAATTTCAGAAACCTTTATAAACAAATCCGCTTAAAAAACAGAAAATGGAATTTAAAGTTCTGGAAGACAGTAAAAACAGGCTTGTATTTGAGCTTAGAGGGGAAACCCACACTTTTTGCAATGTTCTGAAAGAAGAGCTGCAGGCAATCAAAGGGGTAGTTATAGCTACTTATACTATTGATCACCCTTTGGTCGGCACTCCTAAATTCCATTTGGAAACTAAAGGCATTGAGCCAAGAGAAGCCTTGAAAGATGCGCTAAAGCAGCTGAAGAAAAAAGCAGAAGCATTTAAGAAAGAAGTCAGCGCATTATAAAACGGTTTAATTAATTTCTAAGGAATTTCTTTTTATTAATTTGTGCTGAATTTTAAAATTAAATCATTATTAAAACATAATTAATATTAACAACAACACCAATAAAACACAGAAAAGGATTTATAGTAGTGTTCTTTCTTTAGATTTAAAAAAATAAATTAAAAGTATTGAGATTAAAAAAATATAAAAAGATTAGGGCAAAAAATATAAAAAAGAGTAAATGTAAACAATAATAAAAAGGATAAAAAAATAATATAAAAAAAGGAAGTATTAATAATAACAGAAAATTAAAAAATAAGATAATAAGAATAATAAAAGTAAAATAATATTAAAAAGAAGGTGCTACTATGATTCCCGTATCTTTTCTAACCGAGTTTGAAATTAGTCTTTTAAAAGCATATAACCGAGCTTCTCACAAAAGCACGCCTATTACTGGGAGTGAATCTGATTTTGTTGGCGCGGCCCACTATCAAAACGAATTTATCCAGGCTTTTATGAATGCTTTTCAGGAACAACATGCTATTTTAGAAAGAGAATTGCGTAAAGGCGGTAATGATCCAGTTAAAACGATGAGTAGTATTAGCCGAGATGTAGAATCAAAACTACGCACTTTACTGTTCCAACGCCGCCGCTTAGATACAACGATCTTTCAATCTTTTGCTAAAGATATGAAAAAAGAAGTACGTTCAGTATTTTATGGTCTTCCGGGAGTTCTAAAAAAATAAAAATCCCAATCACAGCAAGCTGGAGGAAGGTATTTTTAATCTTGCTTGGTTTTAGTATTAATTATTAAACGCCGTAGCAAGCTACGAGGTATTGGGCCCAAGCAAGAAATAAAGAAAAATTAGTGAAAATTTCCAAAAGTCGCCTGGACAGGCACCTTCGTCTTTTTCTAGCAGCCTATCTAGAGAAAAAGCAACTTAATTTTTGTAAATAGAGTTGCTCGGTGCCCTCTTGGCCTAGGCGGTGACTTTTGAGACAGAGTTTAAAATAAAGAAAATAATTTAAACCAGCGCACTTCTGAACTATTATGCTAGACAAAGGGGCCTGTTTACGATTCTATAAGCGCAGAGAGATCCAGGAAGCGATTGTAGCCCATGCAAAAAATAAAGAAATTGGCTTTAGATATGGCGATGGATTTGGAAAACGGCCGGACATTCTTTCTTATCCTCAAGAAATTATTGAATTAGCTAAACAGGGGGCCACTTCTTTTCATGCCAGTGAAGAATGCTGGGAAAATCCTCTCGACTTAAACAGCAATATTGGCCGCAAAGAATTAGATAAATTAAGAACGGGATGGGATTTGGTGTTAGATATTGACTGCCAGTTAATTGACTACAGCAAAATTTCGGCTGATTTGATTATTAAATTTCTTAAATACTGCGGAGTTAAAGATTACTCCTGCAAATTCAGTGGAAACAAAGGCTTTCACTTAGGCGTACCTTTTGAATCCTTTCCCAAAACGGTTGGATCTTTGTTTACCAAAGATTTATTCCCGGAAGCGGCTAAAGAAATCGCTTTTTATATTAAAGAAAATATTAAAGAAGAATTAGGCAAAAGAATTCTTGAATTTGAAAATAATAATTTTGGCCAGATAATTGAAAAAGTGGGGCTGCCGCAGGAAAAAATAATTAGGTACGAACAAAATCAATTTGGGGATAAAATTGCTAAATTAGACGTAGACAAATTCTTAGAGATTGATACAGTCTTGATTTCTTCCCGCCACTTATACCGCATGCCCTATAGTTTACATGAAAAATCCGGATTGGTCAGCTTACCTATTGATCCAGATAAAATTATGGAATTTAAAAAAGATATGGCCCATCCCGATGCGGTTCCTGCTCCGGAGTTTACTTTTTTAAATCGAAAGGTTACTGAAGAAAGCGCTCGAAGATTATTAGTGCGGGCTTTAGATTTTAAAGCAGAAATAAAAGAAAGTAAAAACCAGGAGAATGAAAAAAAAGTTTGGAATGAAAATGAAGAAATTAAAATTGAATGCCCCGTTAAAGAAGAATTTTTTCCCCCGTGCATGCTCAATTATCTGAAAGGTTTAGAAGACGGCAAGAAAAGAGCCGCTTTCTGCTTGATGAATTTCTTAGGAAAGATTGGCTGGAGCAAAAAAGACATAGAAGAATATTTGCAGAGATGGAATCGGGAAAAAAACCGGGAACCTCTGCGGGAAGTTTACTTAAAAGGGCAGATGAATACATTTCAGCCGGGAGAAAAATTGCCGCCAAACTGCAGTAATGAAGCATACTATTCGGGATTGGGATTATGCCAGTCTGATGCCTTATGCAGAAAAATAAAGAACCCGGTTAATTATGCTATTCTTAGATGGAAAAGCTATTTACGAGAAAAAGAAGAGGAAGAAAGTAAAGGGAAAAGGAAAAAGAAAGAGAACGTAAAAACACCAGCACCCGTAACTGAATAAAAATACCACAAAACAACCACAATCTTTATAAATAAACCCCATAATAAGAGGGGATAAGTCCGAGTTCACGCGCTT
>CAZKNU010000047.1:0-9491 GCA_964554235.1 uncultured Methanosarcinales archaeon
TTAGTATTAATGGAACCAGATACTTTAGTTCCGTAAGTATTAATGCCTCCAATTATATGTACAAAATTAGAGCTAATGAAACTGGATCATTTAACACCTCCATATCAACAATGAATTATGTTAACATGAGCAGTATCAACGTTTCAGTTAATGTTGCCGACCTAAATTGGCGCGATATTCACGATGACTTCCTAGTAGATTTGAATTTGACCGTTCCAACTGACGAGCCGCCAGGATTAAAAACATCAACAATTACCTTTACAATCTGGGGATAAAATGAACAGGATACTCGATATTAATATTAATAAAATAAAAAACTAAATAAACAAATAAAAGACAAAATCAAAAAATATTAAACGAATAAACAAAAGTTAAGACAAATAAATAAAAAACAAATAACCCCTCCCAAAACAACATAAATAATTAACTAATCAAAAAACAAAACCAAAAAAGAATGAAACCAAAAATAATTGCCTGGATGCTGGTACTTTTGCTCACCTTACAGATAGTAATGGCTATCGGCATCCGACCGGCCAAGACTACTTTAATTTCTGAAAATGGCCGCGATTATTCGGAAAAATTTTGGATTGTCAATAACGAAGGCAGAGAATTCCAAGTAGATATTTATGTAGAAGGAGAAATGGGCGGATATGTAACTATAAAAGAACCGACTCTCTCTTTCCGCAGTGACGATGAAGCTAAGATCGTTGAATTTGATGTACGTCTTCCAGAAAATGTTCCTCCAGGTCTTTCTACTGCTAATATTATCGTCGAAGAAAAATTAACCGGCGCTAGCTCAAATATAATCTCTTCAAAAATAATGCTTAAGCATAAGATAATTGTGGAAGGGCCTTACCCGGACAAATACATTAAAGCTAAACTTAATTTTCATGAGCAGAGTGACACCATCAAATTTGTTTCTGAAGTGGAAAATTTAGGTAAACTGGATATCAGCCAGATTAAAACCACTTTTTATGTTAACGACAAAGAACAGCAGCAACAGATCTTGGAAACCGAAACTACCGCTTTGCAAAAAAAAGAAAACAAGTTATTATCTGCGGAAATAGCCAGAGATGTTTTTGAATTGGGAGAGTTTGAAGTTTCTGCGGTAACTAAGTATGATGATCAGCAGGTAGAAGTAATCCAAAAACTGTTGGTGGGAAGACCGGAAGTGGACATAACTTATTTTGACAAATATTTTATTGCCAATAAAATCAACCAATATGCCCTGGAACTGCTCAACAAATGGAATCAAAAAGTAGAGAACGTTTACGTCGATGTAGAAATTAAGAAAGACAATCAAAAGATTGACCAATTCCGGACCAAATCCGTTGATATTGAAGGGGAAATGATTAAAAGAATTAATGATTACTTTGATGCTCGTGGCAAGGAAGAAGGAAAATATGTATTTGAAATGGTCGTAAATTTCTGGAACAGTTACCGCATGGACCAAAAAACCTTTGAAATAGAATTGCTTACCGACGAAGAATTTAAGGATGTCAGCAGCGGAAATATGAATGCTGCTTTAGTTGGAAATGCTGCCGGTTCAGGAGGAGACACTTCTACTTTGTGGATAAGCATCGGGGTTTTGCTGGGAATGCTGGCTATTGCAGGAATTTATATTGGCTATCGGTATAAACATAAAGAAGACTTTGAATGAGATTTGAGATAGTTGAGATACAATTCATCTTAGCGAATGATGGCTCTTTTCCGCTCTCGTTTCCGAACCGGCGAGAATACGAACAAGAGCGGAGCTCGACTTTCCCCCTGGCCGCCCTTTTTTTTAATTTTCTTTCAGCAAAAACTTGAACGCCGGAGTTATAAGGATTTGTTTTCCATCAATTTTTCTTTTTTCTTCTGTATTATAAGAGATTATGCGGCCTTCGTCAACTTTAAACTTGCGCATAAATGCAAGCAAACCTTGCACCTCAATTTTACCATACTTAATTTCAACAGGTTCCGGTTTTTTCTTAGGCAGTACTAAGTCCACCTCATTCTTGTACGGATCCCTCCAGAAAAATTCTCCTTTTAACTGATTAACTAACAGCCATTCAAATACTTTTGATTTTGAGAAATCGTCTTCTCTAAATAAGAGATCAACTGAAATTAATGTTGGATAAAATTTTTTTAATTTTCGTTCTATCTTTCTTTGGTTTTTTGAGAAGTTATATAATTTTCTAAGAAGGAAAGCCTTTTCAAGATAATCCAGGTAGGTTGAAAGGGTTTGCCTTGAGACTTTCAGCTCTTTTGCTAAGTCAGTGATTTCTACAAGTTGCCCGGGATCCTCAGTGAAAATGTTAAGCAGGGATTCTAATATCGATATGTCTCTGATTTTAAACAGGCGCGGCATATCGCGGTAAATGATTTTTTCTACGAGCCCTTCTCGGACATATTTTTTAATGATTTCTTTTTCTTTTATGTCAATCAATTCCGGGAATCCGAGAGTAAGAACAAATTCATTAAAATATTTAGCCAGTTCCCTTGCGTAAATTCCAGCCGGTTTAAATACAACTCCTTTAAAAGAGAGAAATTCCCTGAATGAAAGCGGTTCAACTCTGAATTCAAAAATTCTCCCGGCTAAAGTTTCTTTTGATTTTTTTTTGATGAACAATGATTCAGAGCCCGAAATTATGATTTTAACACTTTTGCCAAACGTATCGTAAACTACTTTCAACTGATTTTCCCAGTTACTTAATTTTTGTATTTCATCAAGCAAAAGAAGATATTTTCCTTTTCTAAAGTCTTTTTCTATCAGTTCCTCATACCTTTTCATTACCTTCCTTATTTCGCAATCACCAAATTCATCAAATGAAAAATAAACAATGTTTTTGGGCTCAACATCATTTTTAATAGCATCTTCAATGATTTTAAACATCAATGTTGTCTTCCCAACCCTTCTTAAGCCGGTCAAGGACAGTATCTGGGGCAAAGGCATGAATTTTTTAATCCGGTTGTAGAGTTCTCTTTCTTTATATGCCGTTTTAAACTCGCCTTTCCACCAGGGATTAAAATCTGTCAATGCTTCATTAATTTCCGCCATTTCTATTTAACCCATAATCTATTTTATGTTAAGTGTAATTAACACTAATATTTAAAGTTTTCGATGCTTTTTTAGTCTATTACCTAAAAAATTACCTAAAAATCTTTTTTAAGAAATTTATCTGCGGCTTTTCTTCATTCAGCTGCTTGATCAGTTCGATTTGTTTCTTAGTTAATTTCTCGGGCACTTCTACATGCACTTTTACCATTTGGTCGCCGCAATTAGAATTATGGACCGTGGGCATCCCTTTGTCACGCATTCTAAAAATAGTTTCTGTTTGCGTCCCGGGCGGGATTTTTAATTTTGCGTTTCCATTTAAGGTGGGAACTTCTATCTCATCACCTAAAGCTGCCTGTGAAAAAGAGATTGGTAAAGTTAAATGTAAATCTCCTCCTTTTCGCTCAAAGACTTTATGCGGTTTAATATGAATTTGAACATAAAGATCGCCGCCGGGGCCGTTATTGTCTCCCACTTCTCCTTCGCCTTTTAAACGCAGGCGCATTCCCTCTTCTACGCCTGCAGGAATGGACACTTCAATTTTTTTTCTTTTTCTGGCCAAGCCTTCTCCGGCACATTCTGCGCAGGAATCCTGCGGCAATTCTCCTTTAGCATGACAATAAGGACAAGGCCCGGTTTGTTGAAACAATCCAAAAGGGGTTCTTTGTGTTTTTTTAATATAACCAGAACCATGGCAATGATGACACTGCTCAAATTTATGGGCGCCTTTTCCACCGCAAGATTCACAGCGTTCCAGTTTATTTAATTGAATGGTCTGGTCCAATCCAGAATGGGCTTCTTCCAAAGTAATTTCGGTTTTATATAATAAATCATCACCCCGCCTAGCTCTTGAGCCTCTTCTAGAACTCCCGCCAAACAGGTGGTCAAAAATGTCATCAAATTCTCCAAACGAGCCCGACCTAAATTGAGACATAATATCTGAAAAATCAAAACCTTGCTGATAACCTTCTCCGCCGCCGGAGAAAGCTGTGTTACCAAATTGGTCATACTGCTGCCTTTTCTTATCATCACCTAAAATTGAAACTGCTTCATTAATTTCTTTAAATTTTTCTTCATATTCCTTTCTTTTATCGTCGGCAGCACGATCCGGATGGTATTTTAAAGCTAATTTCTTAAAAGCTTTCTTAATCTCTTCTTTAGTTGCGCTTTTGCCGATACCAAGAGTTTCATAATAATCTTTATTGGGCACTCTTGATCATCTCCTCAGCAAGATTTTCTGGAGGTATATTAACCGCTTGCATGATTTTATTTTCAATTTCAAAAATCTCCTTTTTCTTCTGTTCAAGATACCCTAAGTCAAAATTATATCTTTTTTGCAGATAATTAATTCTTTTATTTAAAGTAACCACTTCATTTTGAAGAACCCTGCCGTCAGCATAATGAACTAAAAGCTCCTCCCAGGATTTATTGGTGGCCTGGTTGCTTAAATCTCTTAAAGCAACTGCTAATTCAGGAAATTCACCTTTAAAAACGAGATAAAAAATCTCTCCTTCATATAGGTTTGGAAATTTAGCTTTTAGCTGCTTCCACATCTGGATTTCTTCTTCAGAATAATTATAATTAAAAAAAGCATTTGGTTTAAGCTCGGATAAAGTTACCGTTTTAAATAAATCATGCAATAAAGCCATACAGTTTACAAACTCAAGATCAACCGTAATCCCCTTAAGCTGGATTTTTTTAGCTAAAAAAATTGCTACTTTTCTTACATTTAAACAGTGCCCAACAATATTTTTAGGAACGCAATACTGCCTAAAATAATCCATAGATTGTGGTTCAGTGGGTAATTTCATGATTGCAGTCCCCGGGAAATAAAAAGAAAAAATAAAATAAAGCTCGTTAAAAAACGGCTTCTTTTTGATTTTATTTATTCTTTTCTTTACTTTTTGTTTTTACTTTCTTTCTTTTCTTTAAATTCGGCGTCGACAATCGTTTCATCGCTGTCGTTTACTTTATCTTCCTGATCGCCGCCATCATCCTTCTTATTTTCACTAGAGGCATTTTGCTGCTGTGCTTGGGCAGCCGCTTCTTGATAAATCTTTGCGCCGATTTCTTGAACTTTTTTATTAAGTTCTTCAATCTTTTTATTGATTTCACTCGGCTCGCCTTCTTTCTTAACTTCTTCAAGTTCTTTCAGTTTCTTTTCAATTTCTTTTTTAATCTTGTCCTCGATTTTACTTCCAAATTCTTCCATCACTTTCTTAGTTTGAAAAATAACCGCTTCGGCATTATTTTCCGCTTCAATTTGTTCTTTTTTCTTGGCATCATCAGCTTCGTGCTGTTTAGCTTCTTCTTTCATTCTTTCGATTTCATCTTTGCTCAAAGTTGTTGAACCGGTAATTTGAATTTTGTGTTCTTTTCCGGTTCCTTTGTCTTTAGCGCTGACATTAACAATTCCGTTAGCGTCGATATCGAAAGTAACTTCTATTTGAGGAATGCCCCGAGGAGCGGGAGGAATTCCCACCAAATCAAACTGCCCCAGCAACTTGTTGTTGCTGAACATAGGTCTTTCTCCCTGTCCGACCCGAATCGTTACTGCGGTTTGGCTGTCTGCAGCAGTAGAGAAAATTTGTGATTTTCTAGTTGGGATGGTCGTATTGCGCTCAATCAACTGCGTAAATACTCCGCCCAAGGTTTCAATTCCCAAACTTAAAGGAGTTACATCCAGCAACAACACGTCTTTAACTTCTCCGGCAAGAACTCCGGCTTGAATTGCTGCTCCAACAGCAACTGCTTCATCTGGATTAACGGATTTGTCGCCTTCCTTGCCAACAATTTTTTTAACTAAATGTTGAACTGCTGGAATTCGGGTTGATCCGCCAACTAAAATTATTTTATTGATCTTCTCAATGCTTAAATCGGCATCTTTTAGGGCGTTTCTCATGGGTACTTCCAATCGCCTAATGATGTCGGTAATTAATTCTTCAAATTTTGCCCGGGTTAATTCTTCCTGAATATGTTTTGGCCCATTTTGGTCAGCAGTGATAAAAGGGATGCTTATTTCCACTTTAGTCTTGCTGGAAAGTTCTATTTTAGCTTTCTCGGCGGCTTCTTTTAATCTTTGCACTGCTGTCGGATCATTGTTCAAGTTTATTCCCGTAGATTTCTTAAACTTATCAACTAAATGATTCATAATCAGTTCGTCAATGTCATCTCCACCCAGCATATTATCTCCGTTAGTTGATTTAACTTCAAATACTCCTTCGCCTAATTCTAAAATAGATACATCAAAAGTACCGCCGCCAAAATCAAACACTAAAATGGTTTGGTCTTTTCCCTGCTTGTCTAATCCGTAAGCTAAAGAAGCGGCCGTAGGCTCGTTAATAATTCTTAACACTTTTAATCCGGCAATTTCACCGGCATTTTTAGTAGCTTGCCTCTGTGCATCATTAAAATAAGCTGGAACCGTGATTACGGCATTTCTTACTGGCTGCCCCAGATATGCTTCAGCATCTTTTTTTAGTTTCTGTAAAATCATAGCTGAAATTTGTTCCGGAGTATATTCTTTACCATCGATTTCAATTTTTTCATTAGTGCCCATTTTTCTTTTGATGGACCTAATGGTGTGGGAAGGATCAACTACCGCCTGATTTCTAGCTACTTGGCCGACGATAACTTCTTCGTCTTTAATATGTACTACGCTAGGCGTAGTTCTAGTTCCTTCAGCATTAGAAATAATTGTAGATTTGCCCCCTTCTAAAACGGCCATTGCCGAAAAAGTGGTTCCTAAATCTATTCCGATGGTTGCACCGGTTACTTTTTGTTTATTTATTTTTCCGTCTGTCATTTTTCTTGCCTCCGATTTAATGAATTTTAGTTTTTAATTTTTTATTTTTTGGTTTTTTTATTTTGTTTTCTTATTTTTTTATTTTATTTTATTTTATTAAATTATTTTTTTAAGTCGTTTACTCTTTTGATTATTTATCCTAATGATTATTTTTTTGATTGTTTGTTTTGGTTATTTGCTGGGGGTGTTTTCTTCCCGGAACTTACTTTTACTTTAGCATGCCGGATTACTTTTCCATGTAAAGTAAATCCTTTTTGAAATTCTTCCACGATGGTTCCGGTAGGAAAATCCGATTCCACTTTCATTAAAGCTTCATGATAATAAGGATCGAAAAGTTCTCCAACAGTCTTAATCTGTTCCAAAGCATTCTTTTTTAACAATTCTTCAAGCTGAGAATAAATTAATTCTATCCCATGAACGAATTCAGCATAATTTGCAGTATTGCGGTCCTTTGTAGCATTACACTCTTTTGTAGCATTACAATCTACACCACCCTCGCAACTAACATCACGACCACAATCACAATTATGGTCCGTATCACAACCAGAATTGCAATCAAATTTAGAGTTTACATTTCTTAAAGCAAGCCCCAAGTAGTCTAACAAGGGCAAAACCTGCACCAAAACATCTTGCGCAGCCATAGTCTTGATTTCATTCGTCCTTTTTTCGGTCTGCTTGCGATAATTCTCAAAATTAGCTTGGGTTAGTTGTAAAAGTCTAGTAATTTCCTGTAAAGATTCTTTTTTTTCTTCAGATGCTGCCTTGCTCTGATGAATATTGTTATTTTGATCTTTATTTTTATTTACAGATAAATCTTCTTTTGAAACTTTTACTTCTTTTGGTTTTTCTTTTTCTTTTTTGTCAGCCATTTTACCTTTGCTCCAAGTTTAGCTTGATGCTTACCTTTGTTGAGTTTAAGTCAACCATAACAAGGTTAAACCAACTAATATATAAATATTTCGGGAAAAATTTAAAAAGCTGGAAAATTTATAGAAAATATGCCCCTTAAAAGAGTAACCATCATTAAAGTAAGAAGATCTGATGAAAGTAATGTCAATAAAGACCTGCAATGGCTAGGCAATTCATTAGGTTTATTTAATTTACGAGATAAAGACAGCAGTTGTTTTAGGATATTCATTACTTTAGTTCGGAAATCTAGGGGTAATGAAGCTCTATCTTCTGACGAAATTGCCGAAAAACTTAATTTAACCCGAGGAACGGTGGTCCACCATTTAAATCGGCTAATGGATTCTGATATTGTTATCAAAGAAAAAGAAGGTTATTTGTTAAAAGAGAACAATTTACAGAGATTAGTTAAAAATATTGAGCTAGATATAAAATCAATGTTCTCCGAATTGGAAGAAGTAGCTAAAGAAATTGATGAGAAATTGAGTTAAAAGAACGGATGTGCATAGCCCGTTCGAGCACTCGCCAGCAAAATGCGGTAATTAGTTCTTACAAATATTTAATACGCTAACTATAAAGTTTCCTAATAGGGGGTTTCTTTAGGATCGCTCCTTCATAGCCACGGAGTTCAATTGTTTTACTCGGTTTAGCCAAGGTGCCATCTGGCAAGACGCGCTGGTAAACGCCTGGAAGGTCGACAGTTATTTTATTAGAATTAACGTAATGGGCAAAGTTCTCGTTGTTCTCAAAGTCCTTGTAGGCCAATGCTTTATATGATGTCCGGTATAGGACCATCCCCTTGGTGTAAGACCGCGCAATGACCATATCCGCAGGTAATGGTGTTTCAAAAGGTGCTCCTCCTTTTAGATAAGCGGCGACACCATCCTCCCCTTCATACTTTGCATAAAGAAAGTATTGGTTTGTTGGAAGGGTTTCTATCACCCCATAGCCAGCAAGCGTTAGACTTTTATCACCGGAATAGCCGACAAGAGTATTACAATATTTATAAGGTTCATCAAACGGCGCGCAGGCAAGATACGGAACGTGCGAATATCCCTTGGGAGCGCTATCTGGTGCGCCTATATCTACTTCAAGCATCCCTGTCGGTTGCATAGCCAGGTCGTAGGGCACGCCAGCCTTATAATACATTTTAGTACCCGTATTACCCCCTTCTTCATATGTAGCAGCATTAGCTACAAACACAGTCCTCCCTGGGATATTCCACAGGTAGTAAACAGCAAGTAAGGCTTCTTTCCTGCGTTTCCAACCCTCTTCAGTATTTAATAGACCATCATCCGGGCGCATATATCCCATCATAAAGAGCTTTTTTCCGACCTTATTCATTGCCGGTACGAACCACAATTTTGAAAATCCGTATAGCTCTGACCCCCTCTCAATATACGGAAGAACTGCTCGGTTAGTTTCTTCGTTAATCATGAAATCAAACGTGTCGCTTTCAACAAAGGGTTTCATTAGCGGGTACCGATAAGGCTGAAAAGCATTAATGCCAATCCATTTGCTCCCGGTTTTTTTCTTAATTTCCGACCAAAGATTGATAAACGCCTTAGTATATTCATAGGCCATGCTTGGATTTCTCACCCCGCCATCGCCATATCCAAGCGCTTTGCCTTCTATTGTTGCGCCGCCAGAGAGTATTGCCGGGCCAAAATCTGTTTCTTTGGAGAGGGGCTCATATGAAAAGCTCCCCCAAAGAAGCATAGGCGCATTATCATTAAAATTGCC
>CAZKNU010000048.1:0-9305 GCA_964554235.1 uncultured Methanosarcinales archaeon
AAAAAACTAATTAAGTTATCTAAGCATAAAGTTAAATCCAAGAAAGCTAAAAGAAAAGTTAAGAGAAGAAAGTAAAAAGAAAATAAGATTGATTTTTTCTTTAAGTAATTCTTTAAAGTAATAATCTTTAAAATAATAAGTTTATTTTTAATATTCTAAATAAAAACAGACAAAAAGTAAATTTTTAAAAATAAAATAAACAAAATAAAAATAAGTTTTAAATTAATTTTACTTTAAATCAAAATTAATCAAGTCGCCGCTAACACTCATACCTCGGGAATTTCCTTCCAGAACTAAAGCGCTGGAGTCTTTATTGATTTTCATTAAGCCTTCAAAGTAATAAACGACGATTTCTTCGCCTTCCAAGGCATATTGTAATTTATTGCCAACAGTTAATTCACCATCTCCTCTTCCCAACTCTAAGCTTTTTATTTGGGCCTCGTTTAGTAAAAGCGACTGGTAATTTAATCCAGAAATAGATATTCTGATATCATTTGCTGAAGAAAAAGCAATATCATTTACTTCAATTCGTTTAACAGTTCCTACTAATGATAATACCCCATCTTCTTGAAAATTAATTTCTCCGTTAAAATCACTGATTAATAAACTTATTTCCTGCAAATTATTTAACTCTAATTGATCATCATTTATAGTAATGGCTGCACCGGGGTCGGCAAAATTTAATTTTATGCTGCCAATGGTAGCTTCTTTTTTTATGGTAGGAATTTTATCAAAAGATAAAACAAAAGCAATGTTTTTTTTACTTTTTTCTAAAATCAAAACTTCTTCATCAACCACACCTAAATCGGTTTTACCAAATACCTCTTCCCGCGGGACAAGATTAAGCGGTTCAGTTGTATTTTTAATACTCCTGATAATTGCGCTAGTAATGCTGGCATTTTCGCTGTTGTTGTTTAAATACAGCAACAGGAATACTCCTCCAACAACTAAAGTAATCATAAAGATATAAAACCTGGTATGATGCTTAGAATGCTCGGGTTGCGAATTGGACATTTTTATTCACCTTTTTTTAATGTAAAACTTTTTTGTAAAGCTTTTTTTTTTAATAAAAACCATTAATTCAGCTGTTTTAATAAACTTTTTGGTTGTTGAGTAAAGATTAAAGCAGGTATTGTTAAAGATACCAAGAATTTAATTCTTTGAGGCTTTATCTATGCGCTTATTTTTCTCAATCAGTTCTTCTAGAAAATCCATTACCTGAAGGGGATGATCAATGTCTCTGATTTCAAAAGGGTTGTTTCCTCCTTGGACATAAATGGTTCCATAATTTAATATTCTTTGAACGCGGTTTTGCTTAATATTAATATCTGGAACGAAGCCTAAAGGGTGAAAATAAATATTTTTTTTGCTTTGCTTGATTATGCCGTTAACAATAATTGCTTTTTGAGGCATAATTCTATATTGGATCAGCAAGCGGGTAAATTCTGCGTAAACAACAAAAAATAAAGCCAAGCCTAAAACAAAATATTGGAATCCAGCCCACATTTCAATGCTTTTCCGGGAAAAGATGGCTAGCAAGAGTAATAGAATGACGCTGCAGGAGTATTCCAGCAAAAATGCTTTTCTGCTTCTTCTTAAAGTTGTTAAGCAGATATTTTGGTCCGCATATTCGCTGATTTCAGATAGAATTGGGAGGTTTTTTACCATTATTTTAAACTAAATAAAAAAACTTTATATATTTTGTGGGTATTTACTGGTTATACTGGTTTTAGATGCGATTAAATACATATTTAATCCAGTTTGATTTAAATTAGATTTAAAGAAGCAGTCCGATTTAAAAGGAGACTAAAAAGAGTTAACATGCCAGAATTACCTGAAGTTGAAACGATTGTTCGGCAATTAAACAAAAAAGTATTAAATAAAAAAATTGTCAAAGTAGAAATCCTGGATTATTCTTTTGTGGAAAGTAAAATTAAGAATATTGCTCCGGCGGTTATTAAAAAAGTTTGGCGGAGGGCAAAATACATTTTTTTTGAATTAGGAAACCATTTTTTATTAGTTCATTTGGGCATGACCGGGCATTTTCATTATGTTCCTAAAGGCAAAGAAGCAGACTTAAAAT
Organism: uncultured Methanosarcinales archaeon; assembly: GCA_964554235.1. GTDB lineage: Archaea > Nanobdellota > Nanobdellia > Woesearchaeales > GW2011-AR9 > JBBSWB01. Next base: position 2,084 of record CAZKNU010000048.1, read on the forward strand.
CCTGTGAAAAATTTATTATGTTTAAATTTTATTTAAATGACGGTTCTCTGTTAACTCATAATTCTGTCCGTAAGTTTGGCCAAGTTAAATTATTGGATAGAGAAAAATTTCAGCAGAAATTAAATTCATTAGGGATAGAGCCTTTAAGCAGGGAATTTACCTTAGAACTATTTACAACCATGCTGTCAAAGAAAAAAAAATCTAATCTGAAGACTTTGCTGATGGACCAGGATTTTATTGCCGGAATAGGAAATATTTATGCCCAGGAAGCGCTTTATCATGCCGGCATAAGCCCACTACGAAAAGCTGGTGATTTAACTTCGTCTAAAGTTAAGAAGCTTCACTTAAGTATCCGAAAAATATTAAAATCTGCAATCGAACATCACGGCACTACCGTAGAAAGTTATGTGCACATTGAAGGTTCCGGCGGCTATCAAAAATATTTAACCGTTTATGGAAAGAAGGACTGTCCAAAAGGGCACCCAGTTAAGAAAATATTTTTAGGCGGGCGGGGAACTTATTATTGTTCGAAATGCCAGGGATAAAATGTTAAAGAATTTTTGGAGCAAATTAGTAAAGAAAGGAAAAAAGTTTCAGAAAGAAATAAAGTTAAAAAAAGTAAAAAGAAAGAAAACAAAAGAAAGAAAAAAATCGACAAAAAATAATTTAGTTAAATTTGTTAAGATTAAAGAAAGTAAAAGCATTTCTAATAATTTTCCTAATCGTTTTGTAAAATTTTATCATCTTAATCAGAAAAGACTGAGTAAGGAACGCCGCTCTACTTACGACCAGAAAAAGAAAAAAGGCATTTGTGCCCGGTGTAAACGAGAAGTGGTTACTGGAATTGTTTTTTGTGAATATCACCAGCAGAAGCAGAAAGGGTATAATAGAAAACGGCATAAGTTTTAAAACAATCATGTTGTTTTCTAAACACTCAAAAATTTAATAAATTTTTGGTGTGCCAGAAATATCGCTGTATTTCTGTGCATAGTAAATGTCATGGCGTTCTGTCCCAGAACTTTTGTCATTTACTATAATCGAAAAGCGAGAACTAGAGAACAGAAATTCTTTTAAACGGAAAACTATATTTGAAATTATGATTTTTGAAATTAAACCAGAAAAATTTAATCCTAAAATGGAAGTAGTTAGTTGTTTAATTGAAAGTAATAAACAGATTCTTCTTCTGCTCAGACAAGATTGTAAGAATGAAGGAAATAAATGGGGCCTTCCTGCAGGAAAAGTAGACCAAACTGACGAAAATACCCTTGCCGCAATAGTAAGAGAAGTTAAAGAAGAAACCGGTATTGCACTTTTACCTTTAAAAGTTAATTATTTTAAAACCTTCTTTGTAAGATATCCTATGTTTGATTTTAAATTCATGTTTTTCATACTCTTTTGGAGCAACAAGAACAAGTGCAGCTAAGAGCAGAAGAACACAAAGATTACCGATGGGTAATTCCAGCAGAAGCACTTAAACTAAAGTTGGTTCTGGACGAAAGCCCTTCTATAAGACAGTTTTATCGTCTCTGATAATTTAATTTATTTAATCAAATCCCTGACTTTTTATTTTAATTTTCCTACTTTTCCGAAATCAAAAACTTCCCCTTTGCTGGCAATAAAAACCGAAAAATTACTAACATCAGCCAAAAAAGGGCTTAAGGTTTTTTCTCTTAAGATGTTGGTTCCTTCCAGCAGCGGATTGAAACTAGGCATGACTATTAATTCCTTTCCGTCCCAGTTACCTTTCAAAAAACATTTGTATTTTTCCCACTTGCTGCCTTCTCGGATGGTAATAGCCGGATGCTCGTGGCCGATAATGATTCTTTTAGCCCCAGTTTTAATGAGTTCATCGCCATGAGCAATAAGCAGATCTCCAGAGCGATTATTCTTAATGAGGTAATCTTTAACTACACTTACTTCTCTTTTTTCTGCAATCGGTTTAAGGATGGGATCATGATTTCCTTTAACAATAATAATTTTAAGTTTGTTTTTAATTAGAAAATCGAATAATAGTAGCACTTCTTTCCACTCTTGGTTTAAAACCTGTCCAAATTCATGTTTTAAGTCACCATTAATAATGATTAATTTTGGCTTTACTTTTTTTAAGATCGCTTGGATTTGTGCGATTATTTCTTGAATCTGTTGTTTGGGTACTAAAATTCCTTTTCGGTGAAGCGCTTCTTCATAACCCAAATGAAGATCATTAATAATCAGAATTTTTTCTTTCTTTATCCATAGAGCCAAATCTACTATTTCGATGCCTGTACCGATTTCTAAGGTTACTGCCATAGTTTTATCTCCGATGCAGGCTCTGTCCTAAATCTTTTTTAACTTTAAAAAAATAACCCTCTCAGCCGTTAGGCTGAGGGGGTGGTGGGAGCATACCCCACCATGACACGGGAAAACAAGCTAGTTAAAAAAGTTAAGTGTTTATTGAAGCGTTTAGGGTGTCCAAGGTGGTTACACCGCTTTGGACCAAAAACATATGAATTTTACGAACATTTTTGTGCTTTGCTCATAAAAGCATTCTGCAAATTGTCTTTTAGGAGAGTAAAACAGTTATGTGATTTGCTGGGATTACGTTGCCCCAGCAAATCAGCACTTCAATATACTGCAAAGAAACTTTCTGCTTTCTTTTGGCAGAAAATTCTCAAAGCAACGAGCGGAAATTCTTATCTCGTTGCTTTAGATAGCACTGGTTTGTCACGCACAAACCCGAGTTATCATTATTTGAAGCGTATCGACGGTAAAATACCTAAAATACCTATTAAATTGAGTATTGCATTTGACACTCGCAAGAAGAAATTTTGTGCTGCTAAAGTTCGTGTGCTTCCTGCACACGATCTTCGTGACGCAGAATATTTATTGCAGCAAAGCAAGCCAAAAATTTCTGTTGCTGACAAAGGATACAACTCGGAAAAATTGTATGAATTCGCAGAAGGAAAAGGCATCTTATTAATGATTCCCAAGAAAAACAATGCCAAAAGAGGACATTGTCGTAACAAAATGCATAATCTCTTCAGACTTCGCACATATCATCGCCGAGAATTAGTTGAATCCGGAAATAGCAGCATAAAAAGAAAGTATGGCAGTTCTGTTAATGCTAAACTGGTGCGAACAATTCGCACCGAAGTCTATGGCAGACTAGCCTGCCATAATATTCTTGGCAGGCTTCTTAGACTTTTAGGACAGAGCCTCCGATGCAGAAATATTTATAAATCAATTGCTTCTCAGCTTAATTTGTGCCCCAGTAGCTTAGCGGTTAGAGCTCGCGGCTGTTATCCTTGGTGGAAAGAGACCGCGTGATCGCAGGTTCGATATATTATTTTAGACTAAATATTTTAGACCAAAATAAGATGAAAATCCTGCCTGGGGCGCTTTTTATATAATTTAGGTATTATTTTATGGTGCATGATGTAATGTTAACAGAACGGCCAAAAGTAGGGGTGGGAGTGTGTATCATAAAAGATAACAAAGTCCTCTTAGGCAGGAGAAAAGGTGCACTCGGTTCTGGTTGTTGGTCTTTTCCTGGCGGGCATCTTGAATTTAATGAAAGCGTAGAAGATTGCGTCAAGAGGGAAGTCTTTGAAGAAACAGGTATTCAAATCCAAAATCTTAAACGCGGACCGTATACCAACGATATTTTTGAGAAAGAGGGGAAGCATTACATTACCGTATTCATTATTTCTGAATATGCTTCTGGAGAATTAAAAATTATGGAACCGGATAAATGTGAAAAATGGGGTTGGTTTGAATGGGATAAATTGCCGTACCCTCTCTTCATGCCTCTTCAAAATTTAGTTAAACAAAAATATGTGCCTTTTTAGAACCAGTTTTACTTAAAAGTAGTTACATTCACAAGCTTTAAAAATAGAGGCATGTTTTTTTAAAATTAAACCTATTGGAGGCATAAAAATGAAATCATTAGAACACCAAGTTCGCGAAGGTCTTATTCAGAGTTACGTAGACGAAGCATATAAACAAACGCAAGAACCGGAATATCACAGCAGAGTTAATACTTTTTTAAGAACCATGCTTGATTCTATTTCTGAAAATTTAAGTAACGATGAAAATTTTAAAGATGAATTTCCTAAAGAAGAAATAGCGGAAAGAATTACAGAACTACGCTCTGAAATAGAAGGGCAAATAAGCTCATTATATACCAATCCTGAAGCATTTAAGCAACAAATTCACCAGCAAGTTCAGCAAGGGTATATGACTAAAAAGCAATGGAAAGCACAATTTAGAAAACTTTACAAAGAATTGGGGCTGGAAACCAACACCATCTCTAGATTTCAAGAAGTAAATGAGAAATTATATGGTTTCTTAGATCTTCAAGATACAGTTGTAAAAGAATTAACCAAAATTGCAGGCAGAGAAGGAATAGAAAAAGCTTTAACTGCTGAAACCCAAAATGAAGTGACTAGAGCGTTATTTCCAACTAAAGAAGAGTATGTTGCCCATACCTTGGGAGGAATACAATTTATGAATGAATATATTGCTCAAGTACAACAAGTCGTAATGAAAGATGAAGGGTTGGAAATGAAAGGGCAAATTCTGAGAGCTGTATGCGGTGGGATACAAACAGCCATTGAAGAATTTAAAAAGATGACTGAACAAGCAACTAAAGATAAAATACTTAAAAACGCACAAGAAATTTACGGCGCTTAATTTTTACCTTTTCTTTCTATTTTTTTATAATTTTTTTGGTAGGTTTATTTACACTAACTTTATTCCTTTAACCCAACCGCATAAATCTTCTCAGCTAATTTTTCCATCAGCGGAAAATCTTCACAATCCTTAAACAGCAATTCTCCATAACCATGAACAATAATTTCAACCCCAGCCAATTTGATTACCAATAAAATAGGGGTTTCTAGAAGAACTTCAAAGTGCTGTTTAATTTTAAGTAAATCTAACTTTTTAGGTTGCGCTCCAGTTTGGTTTAATTTCGCAGAATAGGTTGCTTTAGTCTTGCATTTACCTAATGAGAAGCTCGGTTTCAATTTTTCTGATTTTAATTTTAGTTCCATTATTTGTCCAGGTTTTTACTGGTTTTATAAATTTAAGCTTAATAAACCTATTTTTGCCACTTATTTAATCTGCCTATTTCTATATTTAAAACCGAATGATTTATATATCAAAATGTATTTCATAACACTATCATTTAGAGGTGATAGTTAGATGGTAAAAAAGGGAAGATCTGGATCATTTATAAGAAGAGAGCAGTTAGAATTGCATCGGTTGGCGCATTATGCTTTTTTCATTGGCATTGCTTTGGCTATTGCTGTGGGTATTTTTCATCGGGTTTTTGATTCTTGGTTAGGAGTAAACGCATCTACAGTTTATGTAACTACTTTTGTTGCTATAGGAACTTTAGTCGGTTTATTTAACTTAACCGCAAAAGAAACGGTGCCTTTCCTAGTTGCAGCCATTGCTTTAATGCTTGCTGGAATCGTAAACTTAAATTTGGTCTGGAAAGTGGGCGATTTGTTAAGGCCGAGCTTAAGCAACATTGTTGTTTTTGTGGTGCCTGGAGCAATCATCGTGGGCATGAAAACAATTTGGAGATTGGCTTCTAAATAATTATTTTATTTTTTATAGTTTTTATTTTTGTAATTTCTTTTTTATAAATTTTAAATTTAGCTTTTTTTCTTAAGATTCCGAAAGGTTTATAATTTTTAACCAAACTAATTGCTTTAAGGGTGTGAAAAATTAAAGAGAAAATTCAAGAAAAAAGCTACGACTGTCCTTGTTGTAAATCTAAGTTTACAGTTTTTTTATTTTCTGGGTTAACTGCAGTTTATTGTCATTATTGTCATAACGGCATGAAAATTTAAATGACCGGTTTTTTAAAAAACCCAATTAAAAAAACAGAACATTTAAAAATCTATTTTTAATGATAATTATATGAACGATATTTTAACCCTAATCTTTTTGACTTTGCTGCCTTTGCTGGAGTTAAGGGCATCCATTCCTTATGGGCTTTTTAGCACTAATTTGTCCTGGGTAGCGGTCTTTATAATTGCGGTTTTGGCAAATATTGCTTTAGCTCCTTTGCTGTATATTTTCTTAGATAAATTTGTTCACATTTTTCTGCACGTAAACGTAATTGATAAATATTATCAAAAAATAGTTGTTCAAGCGCAGAAGAAAGTTAGCAAATACATAGAAAAATATGGTCTTATCGGTTTAGCAATATTTATCGGTGTTCCTTTGCCGGGTTCAGGGGTATATTCTGCAGCTTTGGGCGCATATTTTCTAGGCTTTAAATTTAAGGATTTTTTCTGGGCAACTGTAATCGGGGTATTAATTGCTGGAGTAATTGTATTGGCGGTTTGTACTTTAGGCAATGGAGCTTGGGATATCTTTGTAAAAAAAGTCTAGGTTACAAACTTAAAGATAAGTGTCACTTAAAAAATAAGTAATTAGAAATCAGTTTAAATTATTACTTCTTATACGCTTTTAAGCTCTCTTCCGATTTCTTTTACTTTTTCAATTCTCTGTTCCAGAAGAGCCATTTTGTCTTTAGCTGAAGTTTTCTTTTTAACCAAGATAGTTTCTTTTCGCATCAATTCAGATATTTTATCTCTTAATTCAAGCTCTTTATTTTGAGTCGAACCCAATTCACCAGAAACGTCCTGCATCTGTTTTTCTAATTTGTTTTTGGCAGAACGGAGAATTCGCAGTTCTTTAGTTAAGTCTTGTACAGCTTGATTTAACAAATCTTTCTCTTTTTCAACCTCTTTTTTTGGAAGAGGAAGTGTTGATGTTTTTTTCACAGTTTTAATTACCTTTTTTTTAACTTTCTTTTTAATTTTTTTAGGTAAAGTTGCGGTTTTTTTCTTAACAGCAACTTTTTTAATTATCGGCGTTATTTTTTTATTTTTTTTAATCTTTGCAACTTTTTTTGTTTTTACTGCTTTTAGTTTTAAAGATCTTTTTTGAGGAAGGCCTGCTTCATTTTTTTTTATGCAAGCACCGTTTTTTAAATAAATATCTGCTAATTCTTCATCGATATCTTTTAAAGATTGATTAAGCTCTCCACATTCTTCATTAACTTCTTGTTTGTTGCGCTTAAACTTTTTAAAAATGTCCCTAAAGCCCATCAAGTAGTCACTCCTTTTTCCCGTTTAACATTAAACATTATTCATTTATAAATCTTTTGGGCGACCCAAAAGCTTTAGTTAATTTTATTAAGGTTTTATTTTAGTGTGTTTTA
>CAZKNU010000049.1:0-9056 GCA_964554235.1 uncultured Methanosarcinales archaeon
ATTTTAGTTTATGATGACAAAAAAAAGTTTGAATATCAGCGCTGCTCTAATTCTACTTTAAACTGCGTAGGTAAACCAAAAGATGCTAAAACGGTTTATTCTAGTTTAGATAATATTTTAAAATAACTTTCCAAGGAAGCTGAATACGTAAAATTTCTTAATGTTGTTTGATATGTTTTCCGTTACTATCTTTAGAAGCGATTAAATTGTTATGCTTTATTAAGTTGTTGTCTATCACAGTTTTAACATCTCGCAAGCCCCGCCCCGCTAATTTAAAGTTCTCAGAAATTTGGGTGTAACGAAGTGGAACCGCATAGACAATGTTAGACTCAGTATCATTGAGCAGTTTTCCAGTTTTGTCGTCTATGCGAAGGTGCCACTGCGTAAGATTTACGGAAGCGACAGCGTGCCTGAAAAGGTGATTAACCCTTGTTAAATGCCTTTTGAGTTACGAAGTTCTCAAAAGTTTCGTCCGAAAACCCGCCGTAAATCCAGTTGTTGTCATATTTTTATAAATTAACCACTTAAACATGTTGAATTCTAAATTATTAGTTCTTCAATTTTTCCTTTGTAGCCCAAAGTAATCTGCTTTCTACCGTTAAATTCCTGTATATATCCCTGAACTTTGTACACTTTATCATTTTCAACTTCGTTAGTCATATCATTCCATAGTATTAAGATAAGATTTCCAGTATCGTCTTTAATTTTACAAGACGACATCTTAAGTATCCTATCCTCTTTAACGATTTCTTTATGTTGAATGTCTGAGTCAATTATACCAATTATTGTAACATTAGTGCCTAATTTAGCATCGTTAATAGATACTATTTTTGGCTCTTTTTTTCTCAGCACTTGGAATTTATCAGATAAATCTTTTTCTTTTTTGATAAATTTTTTTTCTTCTTCTAAAAAAGTTTCACCAATGGTATCTTTGTAACATTTCTCACAATATAGTTCTACCCCTCCAGAAGGTAATGAAAAAGAAGGGCTAGCAGGAATAGAAACAGGAATCTGACAACCCTCAAAATAATCTAATTCCTTCCCACAATTCTTACATTTTCTTATTCTTTCCATATTTCATTTGCTCTCGATTAATGGACTTTACCTTAATGATCTGCCAAAGTATGACTCATATTTATATTTTACGTAGACATTTCCACTACTAAGAATAAAACGGCGATAACTAAAGGGATTTACGGTTTACTATCAACGATAGGCGAGTTTTCGAATTGCATTTAATTGCTGTTAAACTCCCTGAGCGATAGCGAAAGTGCAACGTGGTGCGAACAGCAGTGAGCAAGTTTTTGCGTTGCCGAGACTTTAGGGGCTAACGTAGTTTTTTATTACTTTAGTTTTAATCAATTCCTGCGGAGCAGACTATATGTTCGTTAGGACTGGGGGGAGTTCAGTTCTATCATTTGAGCGTAGAGCTACGTTGAAAACAAAAAAGAGATGAGAAAACTTAATCTTGAACACTTAAATTTTATCCGTAAAAAACCAAAAAATATATAACCTAGCTGTTATAAAACATATTTTGGAGTAACTATGGCTTATAATAATGAAGAAATAATTAAAAAAATAAAAGAAAGAAAGGCGTGGTCTAATAACAAATTAAAAGGATCTATGGCTGAGTGTATCGTTGAAGAAATGCTAAGAGAGGCAGGATATAAAGTTTATAAATTTGGTTATGAAATGGTTTTACAGCATCTGAAAGGAGTCAGATTAGAAGATAATTATGTTAAAAGAATAATAACCGGAATGCCTGATTTTATTATAGTTGATAGAAACAATTGCCCTAACTTTTTAGAAGTTAAATACAGAAAAGATGGCAATTTAAATTTAAGTAAAGATAAATTAAGGATAACTAACCTAGGAAAAGATTGGGCTGAAAGTAGATTAATGATTGTTTCCTATGATAAACCACATTTTAGAATATCTAGAGTTAAAGAATTTGTGAAAAGCGGGAAATTATTTCCTTTAGAAAATGAGAAATTTATTAGAGTAAGTAAAGAATTAATTGAGCGGTATGGTTATCTAATCAGAAAATACTTTGAAGAAAAATAGGGGAAGAACTAACTATTTATAAAATCTATATTATTCCAACAATTAAATGATTAAACCAGAAGAAAATCTTGAAAGTTACGAGCAAAAGCTACTTAACTTAATCTCAAAAGCTGAAAATAATAATTTTGATTTTTCTTCTTCAAAACCGCTTGATATACTAGAAAATGTATTTGGTCATAATGGGTTCAAACCACAACAAGTAGAGATTATTACAAGAATCCTTAATAGAAGGGGAAATACATTAGGCATTATGCCCACGGGCGGCGGAAAATCAGTTTGTTTTCAGATTCCTGCTTTGATTCGAGAAAATCTTACTGTTGTTGTAAGTCCATTAATTGCCTTAATGAAAGATCAGATAGACAATCTAACCAAAAAAGAGATTTATACTGCTTTTTTTGTAAATTCTTCGATTTCTGAGAATACCAAAGAAAAAATTCTAGACTTAGTAGAAAAGAAAAAAGTCAAATTATTGTATCTTGCTCCAGAAAGCTTAAAATCAGAAAGAATTCTAGAAGTACTCAAAAAATTGGATATTGGCTTGTTTGTAATTGATGAAGCCCATTGTATTTCAACATGGGGACATAATTTCAGGCCAGATTATTTAAGGCTTCCTGAAATTATTGGGGGGCTAAATCATCCTCAAATTTTAGCACTCACAGCAACCGCAACAAAAGAAGTAGAGAATGATATCCAGAAACAACTTAAAACTCAATGCAAGGTGTTTAAAGCGTCTTTTGACCGTCCTAACCTCTATATTGATGTTATCCCTTTAGGGAAGAATGTTAAAAAAGAATTATTTTTAGTTAGCTTATTAAAGCAGTTGAAAGGATCAACTATTATTTTTGTAACTTACAGAACCACTTCTGAAAAAATAGCAGAAATCTTAAATTCCAATGGAATCAACAGCGTTCATTATCATGCTGGAATAGACAGAGAAGTTAGGGAAAAAATACAAAATAAGTTTATTTCTGGAGAATCTAGAGTAATTGTAGCTACAATAGCTTTTGGCATGGGAATCGATAAAGCAGATATAAGAAATATAATCCACTATAATATTCCTCAATCAATAGAAAATTATTATCAAGAGATTGGGAGGGCTGGAAGGGACGGTAATCTTTCCAATTGTATTGTATTATTAACAAAAACTGATGAAGATAAAATTAAAGATTTAATTTCCAACAGTTGGCCTGATGAAAACAAAATAAAGAACATAATATCCTATCTAAAAAGCAGAAATAGTAAATATTTTTTTACAACAGCTAAAAAGATTTGTTTTGATTGTGATATCAAAGAGATACCTGTTAATCTCATTTTGCATAGACTGGAAGAATCAGGAGCAATAAAAGTATTTGCAAACATTATCTATCAAGTTAAGCCTTTATTCGGTGAGAGTCATTCCAAGATTATTGAAAAAAATCCAAAGTATGAAAAAGACTTAAAAAAGATATTTTCTTGTGATTTTTTTAAAAATAGCAGAAGAACCTGGCTTATTTTGGAAGAATTAGTGGATCAAACTGGATTGAATTATTTTGGAATTTTAGAAATCCTAAATGAATTAAGGAAAGAGAAATTTCTTAACTTTTCAGAAATTGTGCGTAAGGACCTTATTTGGATAAAAGACGAAATCAATGATTTTAACATTGTTCCACTAGTCAAGCTCTTCGATTCCATATTAAACAGCGATTTAGGCAAAGTGGACCTGCTAATTAAAAGCATTACAAAACAAGGGTGCATAAGAAGAAACATTCTGGAATATTTTGATGAGCCCAACTTGAAGGATAATTGCGAAATGTGCTCTTATTGCATTGGCGACAGATTAGCTAAAGATATAAAGCCAGAAATTAATGAGAACTATGCTAGTGACGAAGAAATTAAAAAAATAATTGATTCGGATGTTGATACTGGTAATATCCCCTCTGCTTTATTGGTCAATGCATCTAAAAATAAAGAAATTCCAAAAAAGGACTTTGTAAAAATATTAGTTGGTAATTTGCATAAGTCAAGCAGTAAGTGGAAATTTGATTTAGATTGTTATGGGATATTAGACAATTTCAAAAATCAAGAGACAGTTTTAGAGGAGATTCTTAAAAACTTAATTGACAAAGAACTCTTAAACGAGGAGATTGATGGAACGCTAAGAATCACAAAAAAAGGGATTAAATATCTTTTAGACAATCAACCAATTGTAGAATCTTCTGAAAAAGAAATTAAAAATGAACCTCTTAAAGATACTGGTAAAATTCAATTTAATGAAGATGGTAGTATAAAAATACCCGAACATATACTAAAAAGCAAAGAAAAAGAAAAAGAAAGCATCGTTCTTAGAAGAGTTCAAGTAAATAGAAATAATCCTGCCATAGCTCACTTAAGGATAGAATTTCCAGAGGATATTAATAATCCTAAAGAAATAGTCTCTTATTACAATGAAATTAAGGATAAAAGTTTTCCATCTGTAGATCATAATATTAAGCAATCCGATAAAAGAACATTCATTATTGAAGTTAAGAATGGGACTAAATATATGTATTCTCTATTAGATTATTTGCTACAATGTTTTGAATCTAAATTAGGTAGAGATAAATCTGTTATTGTAAGAGGAAATTGGGATAAATTTGATTCTGATTGATGGTTTTGAGTGTGCCCCTATTCAAAATAGATTTCTGCGTAGCAGACTATATGTCCGTTAGGACGAACAAACCCCTTATTTTATTTAAAGAAATGGAAATTTTATTGTATTTAACACCCAATAACTTCCGTATTAAGATTATGGGCTCTAAAATGGCAAAATTTGCATTATCATAAATGGCTAACTTGCTGTTTCTAGGACTAATAAAAATCCTAATTATTGCGCTGGGATTAAACAAACCTAACCATAAAGAAAACCGCCATTGGAAAAAAATAAAAAGAAAAAATAAAAAGAAAATCTTGCCTTAAGAGTTCTTGTGGGGGTGGTGTATAAGAAATTGCTAAGGCAAGATTTCTTTTAGCGTGAAAAAAATAGGCGAAAAACTATCGCCTTTTTTAAACCAGCTCGATGCCCAATTCCTTACTTAAAGTATGAGCTCTTTGCTCAGCTTTCCTATGATCAAGTTTTCCTAGGATCCAGGGGGAATTTACTCCGGTAATAATGGTCATTACGGTTAATTTTCCCTTCATATCGTCACAAACTCTTGCACCCCAGATTACGTTAGCATCGTCATCCAATGATTCAGTTACTTGTTCACCAATCCTGCTTACTTCGTCCAAAGTCATATCCGGACCGCCGGTAATGTGGATTAATGCCCCGGTAGCTCCATCATAATTGATGTCTAGCAAAGGATTGCTTAAAGCGCCTTTAACTGCTTCTTCAACCCGGTTGTTAGTATCTGATGAACCAACACCAATAGCGGCTACTCCCCCATTGGACATAATTGCTTTTACGTCAGCGTAATCCAAGTTAACTAAGGAAGGTACAGCAATGGTTTCAACAATACCTTTTATCATAGTTGAAATAAGTTCATTAGCTACAGCAAAAGCTTGTTGAATCGGTAAATTACCCGCAATTTGGACTAATCTGTTGTTATCAATAACAATAACTGTATCAGATACTTGTCTTAATTGCTGCAACCCAAATTCGGCTTTATCGCATCTTGCTCTTTCGATGTTGAAAGGCATGGTTACTGTACCAATTACAATTGCACCAGTATCTTTAGCTACTTGAGCTACAACTGGAGCTGCGCCGGTTCCCGTTCCTCCGCCCATCCCTGCGCAGACGAAGACCATATCCGAACTTTTAAGTGCTTCTTTAATATGAGTTAAGGATTCCTGAGCTGCTTCTGCACCTTTATTGGGAAATCCGCCGCAACCTAGTCCTCTGGTGCAATCTTTACCAATCAAGAATTTACGATCTGCACCCGTAATATCTAAGTGCTGGCAATCCGTATTGGTTGCAATTATTTCTGCTCCTTTAATTCCTTTTTTATATAGCCAGCTAACCATGTTGTTGCCTGCACCACCAACACCAATAACTCTAATGTTAGCTTGGTTTACTCTTCCAAATTCATTTGCTGGCATTGATTCCAGCGCTTTCTCAACGAGAAAATCCATTTTAACACCACCTCGGTTTTTTACTCCCTCTTTTTATTTTGTTTATATTTTTTATCTTTTTTTTATATTTTTATAGTTTGGAAAATAGATACTAGAGCATACAAAATATTATATACTAGTTTAACTTTTCTATTTTCAATAACAAGCATCTTATGTTTGACCAACATATGATGTAAACTAACTAAACTTAGAATAAGTTAAGTACAAACCAAAACGACCAAATTTACTAACCAAACAAAGGTGACCAAACCTTTATTTTTGGTAAAGCTTAGCTTATATTTAAATATTTTTATTCTTTGTTATATACTTTAAGAAGTATATGTTGTAGTGCTTATTTTTTGCATAATTACGTAACCTTTTAAACCTCATTCGTTTAGTTGAAATAGAATCCGTTAATTATATATACTTCTACTAAATATTTATTTTAAATGTCCAATACTCTTGATGATATTGCTTTAAACGAAATCGATTGTGTTTATGCCGGTAAAAATATTGCTCAATACCTTCAGGTAACTGTACCAAAAAAACCTTCAAAATGGAAGCAAATGATTTCCGAACTGAAGAGAACTGAAATTGATGAGATGGTACAGATTCCCTTCTTGCTTATTTTTAGAATAGCTGTTGAGGGTGCAGATTCAGCTTATCAGTTTGTTTTTGATAGGAAAGGGTATAACGAACAAAAAAGGTCTCAGGAAGAACATGAACAGAGGGAGTCTAAATTTCGTCAATCGGTAGAAACAGAGAAGATTGAATTTGAAGAAAAATTGCGAGCAGCTGGGATTATAACAAAGAATGAAAGAGATGCTTACGAGGCTGCTCGTTATGCAGGTAAAGCTATGGCAAAATTTGTCTATAATGTTGGTGAAAATCGTGACGGAGTAATTGTTAAAAGAAAAAATGATAGTGGGGGAGAAGTTAAGATTACCCCAAAATTACTTGAAGATTGCTTAGGAATGAGTGTCCGTGACGGAATAAAATGTCTTACAGAAAAATATTGGATGCCCACCAAAGGGGTTAAACAGCCACAAATAATTAATCCGGATTTTCAAGAAAAAGCAGTATCATGGCTAATAAATGAAGTTTATTTTAAAACAGACAAGAATAGGGAGTGTAAGCTTTTGGAAAGGGTGGTTATTAAAAGAGACGTTGCTGGATATTTCAATTTAGGACTTGCCATTCCAAAAAACCTTATCTTTAAATAAAATTATTTAAAAGAAAATTGAAGTATATTATTTATTTCTTAGCAGCTTCTTTTACTTTCTCTTTTAGCTTTGCTGCTCCTTCTTGAACACTTTTCTTAACTGCGGCCGTCTTCCTCGCTAAAATCGTAGCAATATCATTCATATACTTGGCCGGATCTTTCATGCGGTTTCTCCAGCGCCCAAAATAAACTAAACCCTCCAGGGGATATTTTGGTGGTTTTGGAGGTATTTCTTTAGCATAACCTACGGCAACAATCGCCTGAGGAGAAATTTCTGGCGGTATACCTAACCTTTGTTTAACTTTATCTTCTTCAAATCCGCCTACCCAGCGCGCCGCTAAACCTAAAGAATGCGCTTCCAGGAGCATATTCTGAATGGCTGCAGCGCAGTTCTGAATGGAATATAATTGTTCTCCTCGAGAACCATAATACCGCTCGGCTTTCTCCGGCTCTGCGCAGACCACAATTAAGTAAGCTGCCTGGGCAATTTCATATTGCTCGTAAGCCAATTCTGCTAATTGCTGTTTTTGGTCTAGCTCATAAACTAAAATGAATTTCCAGTTTTGGATATTGCCGCAGCAGGGAGCATGCCTGCCAGCATCAAGAACTCGGGATATGTTTTCCCAGGAAACAAATTTAGGTAAAAAATCTTTTACATTTCTCCTGCTTTTAATTAATTCCAGTATATCTTCCATACTTGCCTAATAAATTATCTTAAGTATTTATAATTAACGTTTTGTAGGGCATAAAAAAATAAAATTAAGAAAATAAAAATTAAAAAAACACTTATTCTTAATCTCCGCTTAGGTCTACTTCTCTGACTGCTAAAGCCATGACTTTATCGGCAGCATCGTACAGCATCAGCTTGATTTCAACCCGCTGCAGGTTTACTTGGGCTTTATTAAAAGCAAATCCAGAAGGAGATCCGCCAATCGCTGCTGCATCTTGCAAGGTTTGTCCTGCTTTAACCGTTTCAGAGGTGTAAGGAATTGCAAATTTTTTTTCCATATCATCATAACCTTTAACTGTCATTATGAAATAGGCTGGCTTAACAGTTCCAATCTCGCTATTTTTGATGGTGTATTCGATCCCAACGATGCGTCCCCAAACCCCGGGCTCTTTCCAAATTTTATTTACTCCTTCAATGGCTAAAGCCACTTTAGTATAAGTAGTAATAATTTCTTCATTTGATTCTTCAGAAACGGGTTCTACTACTGCGGCCGTGGTTGCACTACTATCTGCTGCCGGCTCTACTGGTGCCGTAACTACGGGCATACTGCTTACTAGAGGAGTAGTTGTTTCTGTTGCTATAATAACCGGAGTATCTGCAGTTGCCGTCCCAGAAGGAGTGGTTTTATCGGAAGCAGAAAAAATACCGCCAAAAAAATCGGAAACATCAGCAAGCCCGCAGGAAGCGGAAGTAGCACTAAATCTCCCCAAATAGAATACGGAGAAAAAAATAGCTACCAAGACAACTGTTTTAATCAACATCCTGGGCTTAAGCTTAATAGTAAATTCGCTATCTAAAGCAGAATTATGATTATTAGCTTTTTTTTCAAAAGTCCCGAACGAATCGTTTTTATTTCTTTGTTCCATTTTTAATTACCTCTTTTTGAAATATAAATTAAACTATAAATAAAACTATCGATATTAAAATAAAAATTAGGCCGATACCAATTGAGCCAAAAGAAACCTGTTCACCTAA
>CAZKNU010000050.1:0-8797 GCA_964554235.1 uncultured Methanosarcinales archaeon
TTTGCTTGGTAATGTCTGCATGGGTGGAATCTGGTTCTCCCGGCCGTTTAGGTATTGTAACTAAAGTTCCACCAACCAATTCGGCTAAATAATTTATTGATTGGGGGTTGCCGGTTCCAATATTAATAATTTCTCCGTTTAAATCCGATTCTGCAGCCAATAAGTTGGCTTCTGTAACATCTGTTACATAAGTGAAGTCTCTAGTTTGCTGACCATCTCCAACTATAGTCAAAGGCTGATTGTGGTATTTTTGTGAAAGAAACACCTTGAATACAGCCCCATATGTGTTATTAGTTCTTGCCCGGGTTCCAAAAACATTAAAATAACGTAAAGAGACCACCGGGATTTTGTACAGCTTGCTCCAAAATAAAACATATTGTTCTCCAATGTATTTAGTAAAAGCGTATGGATATTCCGGTCGTATTGCTGCAGTTTCTTTGGTTGGATAAGAATCAGGAATTCCATAACAAGAGGAAGATGCACTATAAACCAGCTTTTTTATATGATACTTCCTGCTGGCTTCCAGAACCCGCAGCGTGGCTGTAACATTAGCTTCATGATATTTTAAGGGTTTTTCTATAGAAGGAACAATATCTGCTAAGGCAGCCATATGAAAAACATAGTCTGCGTCTTTAAATATAGAATCATCAAAGTCTTTAGCGAGATCAATTTTATGAAAGTTATAATTAGGGTTGTTTAGGAATAGTTCAACATTTTCTCTTTGCCCGTTAGAAAAATTGTCAATAGCTATAACTTGAAAACCTTTATTTAACAGTAATTCTACCATATGTGAGCCGATAAAGCCTGCTCCACCCGTTACGATTGCTTTTTTCATGAAATTAATGAGAAAAAGGAATAGAAAGGCTATTTAAAGGTTGTTAAATTATCAGTTAGTTTATTAGTTATAAAATCTGATAAAATTTCTTTACTTATTTATATTTTTATTTTAATTAAAAAACCTGAATCTTAACAAGGTAAAAAGGGCAATAATTCCGTCTTTCCAAGATATTTTTTTACCTTCTTCTCTTGTTCTGGGCTTGTAAGCGATTGGGATTTCATAAATGTCAATACCTTTCTTAAACACTTTTGCCGTTAATTCGTGATCGGTTTCAAAACCCCGGGTTTTTATTTTAAATTTTTTAATTATTTTGGCATCATACATCTTATAAGCAACTGCAGGATCTGTAAGAAATTTCCCATACAAAAAGAAAGTGAAAATACTTAACATTTGCCCACCCAAATAATAACTCCAATAAGCAGCTTTATTTTTTCCATATAATATATTTAATGCTTTAAATTTTGCACCTTCTTTCATCCCTCGACTGCCATAAACTACCCTAAAATTATATTTAAACATTGCACTAAGCATTTCTTTAATATCCTTTGGATCATATTCTAAATCGGCATCCTGTATTAAGATAATATCTCCTGTTGCGAGCTGAATGCCTCTTTTTATAGCAGCACCTTTTCCTTGGTTTTTTCCAAACCTTTCAAAAGTAATCCCTTCGATATTCTTAAGAATAGAATAAGTATCGTCTTTAGAACCGTCATCGATGACAATTATTTCTTTGATAATGTTAAATTCAGATAAATCAACCTTTTTTACATTCTGGATTACTTCTTTTATATATTTAGCTTCATTATATGCAGGTATAATAATCGATAATTTATTTATATCTTTTAATCCTCCCGCCCCATTTATAGAATAAGCTATTTCCATAATCTTTTCAGAAATTTTACCCCCGCTATGTTTTCCGGAATCATCTTCTTCAAAATCCTGATAAATAATATTTTTATATTGTTTGTTATTTTTGAATTCAATATATTTGCTAGAGCTTTTATTTACAACCCGGCTCTTTTTCTTATTTATCAAGAAATAATCAATTAATTCTTCAGTTTTATAATTGCATTCGCCCCTGCGATTTAAATAATAAGCTGCTTTTTCGATTAAGTCGTCTGCGGTTGCTTTTGGAATTTCATTATCTTCTCCAATATTTGAAATGAATATTTTTTTCCCATTCTGGTTTGAAACAAGTGCTTCGGCAACCCCTTTAGTGATATACGAAGGAAAAAGACTACTATATTGTGTTCCAGGACAATAAATGATTATATCTGCTTCTTGAATTGCTTTGTAGGCTTCGTTACCAACTTCAGGAATAGTTTCCATATCTCTTAGAACCCTTATCTTTTTCTTAAGGTCTAATTTATTTAATGTTTTTATTTCTTTTTCTGTCAAATACTTATTTAGAAGAAAAAAATCTTCCAGCTCAACGTTGGCTTTCTTTTCAACTATGCTTGCTTCACTTGGTAAGAATTCATTGTCTTTTTTTACTGCACAAAGAGTAAGATTTTCGCCAGAGGTTATATTAATTAGCTGGCCATTTATTCCAAGAAATTTACTAAATTCGTGGGTCATTTTGTTAAAATTTTTTTCTTTGAGAAAACATCCGCTTAAAAGAATATTTCCCAAAGAACAATCGGAAAATTGGAATTTAATCTTATTTTTAGTAATATAATTAACAAAATAGTTCAAATATTCCCGAATGTATTCTAAATCAATTAAAGATACTTTTTTTATAAATATATTAAGCGTATCATTTTTTAATTCTTTATTTTTAATAATGTTTTTAAGATCATTGAGGTTTTCTAAATCATCAGATACTTTAGGAAATCTAAATTCAATTAACTCTTTTAAAATTCTTTTACATTCATTTGAAACATCTATTAAACGAGCCATATTTTTTCTTACATCAGAAGGCCCCAGAAATCCAGGAATTAGTTTTCTAAGATAGCCCGTAGAAAGTCCATCATCATACGCATTTACGATTATATTTAAATCAAAAATTTTATGTTTAATTAAATCATGGATTATATTTTTCCCACCCCTTCCGCCACAGAAGAGCACTACTTTTATTTTCTCTTTTTCTTTCATAATCTTTTCGTGAAATTTTGCTTCTTCAAGCGTATTTACGCCGGCGGTTTCGTAATTTTTAGCACAATTTACCGTTAATACATTTAATCCTTTATTTATAAGAGCAGGTATAATTGGAAGAAAATTAAATTCCCGTGTTGCCATAGAAAAGGGTTTATTTTTTTTGAATTCTTTTAATTCCTGAAATATATTCTTTTTTGTTATGAACAAACCACAGTCATTTTCACCAAATGGAGGCATAATATCTTGTTCTCTCTGTTGTAATACTTTTATGATCTTCCCTTGATTATCCCTCTCAAAGTGAATGTAGGGGGTTTTTTTAATACAAGTGGGAAGTGTAAAATCAACTACCCCTTTTTTAAAATGTTGATGAAAGTATAATGATAGATTAATGGTGTTCTTTTCTATTGCAACCTGATCCCCCCACAGAATAATTACGTCTTCCGTCTCAAAATCGATTTTATCTTCAGCAGAAAGGATAGCATCACCCATGCCTGTTGGCCGAGGTTGTATTGCCAATGTAATATTAAGATTGTGTTTTTTGATGTAATCATTTATAGTTGCATACCCTAAGGGACTAACAACAATAATTTGTTTATCACAGACATCTTTAAGCTTATCATAAAGATGCTGTAAAATAGGTTTTCCTAAAATTGGATAGAGAATTTTGGGTTTTGAATAATTTAATCTAGTCCCTTCTCCTGCTGCAAGAATTATGGCCGTAGTTTTTCGTTTAAAATTTATTTCTTTAACATTTTTGACAGCTTCGTGTGCTTCATTATAAGCAACATTATAAGTCCCAAAATTATATTTTAAACTTTTATACAATTCCTCAAAACCGCCGATTATAAAATCTGCTGACAATAATTCTTCTGTTGGATGGGTGGTGGTTACTGCTATTACTTGAATTTTCGCACTCTTTGCGGCTTTTATTCCATTTAATGAATCTTCTATTACAATGGCCTCTTCTGGGGGCACACCTAATTTTTTAATTGCTTCTAAATATATATCTGGAGAGGGTTTGTTGTTTTCAACATCTTCTTCGCTTAAAATAAACTCAAAATAATTTAACAAGTTTGTTTTTTTAAGAATAAACTTTGCTCGGTTACGCGATGCTGAGGTTGCAACAACAAGCTTATATTTTTTTTCTCTTAGCAACTTCAGATATTTCTCAGCAGAAGGTACGGGTTTTATATTTTTCATTAATTTTAATACATGATCCTGTTTTTCTTTTTTTAATTCTTCAATAACATTATCATCATAAGGTATTTTTTTATCTTTAAAAAAAGATTTTAGAAGATTACTGGTGCTCATACCCGCATACTTAGAATAATTATTAAAAGTAATATTTTTTTTAGATAAAACTTTCTTAAATGCTTCTATATGATAAGGGCCCGTATCTACTAAAACCCCATCTAAATCAAATATTATTGCTCTTTTCGAAGATAGGAATCGATTCATTTTGAATTATCTTGAGTTATTTAAAATTGTTTTTAAACCAGATTTATCTTTATCTAACAATTTAAATGTATAAACGTCCATCAGCCCCGCCCCAAATCCTAAAAATACTTAATTAATTCCCTAATAATCTCGATTTATGAATGGTTTTTATTTATAACCTTTTCTATTCTAAGATATAGTCCTATTTTCGTAATAAAGTTCTTTGTTTAATATTTTATCAAAATTAATAATCCCTTCTTTCTGAAAAGAAAAGCAATAATTGTTGAAGACCATGTACCCCCTATCGCTCCTATTTTTTGATGTAAACAACCCCATATCCCTTTATCTCTTTTTTTTGGAATTGTTTACCACATTCGCTATTTTCTAAAAAGGGTTTAATATGTAAGATATACCGAAGATATCTTTGGTGCCCCACATTTGCTCCTTCTGTAGACCACAAAGAACTAATTAGAATTACATCTAAATCGCATAAGGTTTTATTTACTTCTCCCGAACGATCCACAAAAGGAGGTAAGCTCCAAACTTCATAAATATTATTTAACTCTACCACAGTATAAGCTTGAAGCCAATTATGTTCTAGGGCAAGAACTTTTGTATTTTTGTTTAAGAATCTGGTAATTTCTTGATAGTTCGATACCATGCTAACCGGCCTAGTTGGTTGTGCTTCCGATAAGAATGCTTCGTTATTAAACACCGCTTTCATCTGGGTTATTTTTCCTAAAGGGAATGGTGCAGTTATTAAAAGAAGGACAGCACTAATCACAACTAAGATGCTGGTGATGTTTCTAATTTTTTTAAAAGAATATTTTTCCGCTTCTTTTTTAATTTTACCCATTTTTTTATTTATAAATTTTAATATCTTTCTTTGAAAGATAATTATAAAACTGCCCAAAACTACTAAAAGAATGTTTAAAGCCCAAATTTGTAAACGAATAGTAAAGCTGAAGTCTTTGTAAGGTAATACCAGAAAAGCAAGAAACCATTCGTTAGTAATGATACCTAAAAGAATACACAATCCGCCTAAAAAAATAAAAATTCTTTTTGCTTTAAGATTATTTTTGATAGGAAGAGAAGATTTGAATCTTAAGATTAAATTGGTTGAATAAATCCTTAGATAAGACAGTCCAATCGCTACATGACAAAGTATTAAGAGCATAAGAGGCAGTAAAGTGGCAAGATATCTAATGAAAAAAACAGTTAATGTTAATACTGTAACGACAGCGGTAAACCCCAAACTAATCGAAACTATTTTTGGAAGATGATTATGCCTCTTAAGTTGACAAATTAATCCAAACAGCCCAATAAATAAAAATGCCCAAAAAAAGATTGATATCGGGCCCAAATATTTTCCTGTAAAGAAGTAGGCTGGCATTTGGATTCCAAGACCTAAATTCATTAACATATTTTTTACTACTGTTTTTGGGTTGTTAAGCAATGCACTAGGAATTGTAGTTGCTCCTCCAAACGCCTCTTTATGAGTGAAATACCAATCTTTGAAAATCCATTCTGATTCGGGAAAGGTGCTTTTTATATAACGGTCGTTACCAATATTAAAAAAGGTTGCGGTAAATGGATTTTTTAATGAAACGGGTGAATAAGTTGGATCCATTATCAGATGATTATTGTCAATATGATCAGAAGGAAAAATAATAGTTAAAAGTAAAAGTATTAACAACCCCATTGTTACAACTACCGAAACAATTTTTATATTTTTAGAAGCGGTTGTTTTTAAAGAGGGGTTTCTATTTTTCCATTTTTCAATAAGCTTGCCAATAACATGCCCCCCGAGAAAAGGGACGTATACTGTATGGCAAAGAGCTGCAGCAAGCAAGGCTGGAGGTAAGAAACCTTTGTTACGTAAACTGCTAGTTCCTGGGGCTAAGTAAAGGCTAAGAAAACCGATTCCCATAACCGCCCCGCCAGGCTCAACTATAGCTAAGTGCGGAATCCAAGCTATAATAAGTAATAAAGCATATCTTTTGTGCATAAATTTCTGTAAAAGGAAAAAAATGGCTAAAGAAGCAAATAAATTGGTTATAATGTGCTCAAGATACATTGATAAAGGAAAGTTAAATATGGAAAAAAGCTGAAGATAAATTATGTAAATGGACCCTAAACTAAAAACGGGAAATCCGCCCGTATCTCTAAGAATTCTTGCTGCCGCCCATTGTTTCCAGCTTTCTACACTGGGTTCCCAAAAACGCGGCGTTAAAATAAAAATGGCTAGAAGCAAGATAACTATTACTAAAAGTGATTCAAGAAATAAAGTTTTTTGAGATTGTTTGATAAAAGAACTCATTTTTCACTTTTTAAGCTTTAAGTTTAATAATTTTTCTAGTAATTATTTAGCTTTCTGGAGTATATCTTCTCAAAAAGCGGTGCAGGACTAGTAGAAATTAAGCTATCGGCAAGAAAAGCAGGTGCAAGAATCATAAAAATCCGCCGAAAGCGTTTTACTCCGCACTATCCACAGAAGCATAGAGCTTCTGGGACCCCAAAAATGCAAAGCATTTTTCAGGGAAGTGTAGAGTTTGACGAACGCTTTCTCTAACGGGCGGATTTTTAGGATGCAAGAAGGCAAAGCCTTCTGCACAAAAGGCTTAACGCCTTTTTGTGCCAAAAATTTCACCATAAATGACGGGGTTTTAGACCCCATACAAAAATCTCTGGCGAAATTTTTGTGCATAACAAAAAAGAGATTCTAGAGAATACAAACTAGCTTATAGATGTATTAACTATTTTTAGAGATTTTTTCGTTTAACTCTTACCACTGTTAGAAACCTATCAAAAACAACAGAAGGAGAATTAATAAGATTACTAGTTTCTTTCCAACAGCCATAAAAACAGCCTTCGCAGTTATTTTGCATATTCCTGCAGAAATTCAGGAATTTCTTGCTTCTATAAAATTCCATAAAATCTTCTTCTAGTATGTTTGAAGTTGTAGGTATTTCATCGCAAATTGCAAATTTTCCATCTGGAAATATTGAAAAATACAGTTCCCCTGCATCGCATTTCCATTTTTTGTTGTTTGTCTTTATATATTGAAGAGATTGTCTTAGGAATCTTGATGAAAGAATGATTTTGTATCCTTTTTTCTTTAAATTTAGCATGTTTCTATAAACTTCTTCTGCATTTTTTTTGTCATTTTGATCAAAGGAGAAGTCGTCTGCTTTTGCTTTGAAAAGATAATCTTCTTTTTTTTCAGAAAGATTTACTGGAACAAAAGTTGACCATATTCCTATCGAATCAAGAAATTTAATAAGGCCCGAAATTTCATTCAGATTTTTGTGGCTTACAACAATATTTGCTGCGCTCATGCTTTTTGGCATTTTCTTAGGAATTAATTTTAACATCTTAACTACTCGATCCGATATTCCTACCCCTTTAACCCCACAAATATCATCTTGTTTTAAATTATCTAAGGTATCTAAAGAGATGGTGATATCATCTAATCCTGATTTTACCAGTTGATTAAGTTTATCTTCTGTCAAAAGAACCCCATTGGTCTGAAGCCGGGTGGACATTCCTAATTTTGAAAAAATTTCTACAATTTGAAAGATGTCTGGTCTAAGTAGAGGTTCTCCACCAGTTATAACTATATGTGTTGCACCCATTTGCTTCATTTTTTTGGCAGCAATTTTTATTTCTTGAAAAGTCATTTCTTTAGAATCTTTATTTTTCCAAACATTGCACATTCTGCATCTTAAATTACATCTTCTGGTTACATAAAGATGAACATAAAACGGATTTCTGAAAATTCTTGATCCTAAAATTCCCGTTATAATATTGCCTGTTTTCATTTTTATTTTTTTAATAATTTTTTAATAACATCCTTATTAATTATTTTAATAAATGTTCTTAAATTGAATACCACATTGTTTGAAACAAAACATTCATGAGAACAAAAACATTTATTTTTAATTACTTTTTTTCTAAAACTTTTTGCTTTTTGATTATTCCATAGATTTTTAAAATTATAGTTAAAGCTCTTAATATTCCCAAAAGAGTAATTTAAGGGTTCGCAAGGTTTAATTTCTCCATCCTCCGTGATAACACAGCTAGTCCTGCCCGCGTAACAAGGAAGAATATATTTGTTGGAGGTTATTATTTTACTAACTATATTGTCCGTTACGCTTCGCCCAAAATAGTTATTGACCTTATTCACAAAAAGATTATATTTCTGAATATCTGCTCCTTTTTCACCAATGTTCCTTGCAAATAAGATGCGCCACTCATTACCGTTTAAATGATGTTTCATAAACTCAAAAAGTTCATCAAGATAATCCTGGTTAAATGAAGAAATGGTTGTGATAAAACCTAAATCAAGGTTTTTATATTCTTCTCTGTTGAGCTGATTTAGAGTTTCATAAGTTGTTAGCATATGCTTAAATGCTTCTACGCCCC
>CAZKNU010000051.1:0-8564 GCA_964554235.1 uncultured Methanosarcinales archaeon
TAAATAAAATAACAATTAATTAAAATAAAACTAAATAAAATAAAAACAATAAAAATAAAAACAATAAAAATTAAATAATAATGAAAATAAAATAAAAATTAAATAAAATAATAAAAATAATAATTAAACCTAAAAAAGCAAGACCAAATTAGTAAAAATCCCTATAAATAATAATTAACAATGGTAAATTAAATAATAATTTAATGATTAAAAAATAATTTTTAAAAAATAACAAAATAATTATAATAAAAATCTATTTATAACAAGTTTTATATATTTCTATCATATTTAGATTAATAATGAAGAACTCTTTACTTACACTTCTTAGTGTTCCGGTTTTTTTAATGTCCTGTTCTTCTGTATCCAAGCAAGTTTCTTGTGGTGGGCAGTCGGAAGATCCGCGGATTGATTTTGCGCAATGTTTAGTTGATACAAAAGCAACTCTTTATTCAATTGATTATTGTCCTCATTGTGAAAGACAGCAAGAATTGTTTGGTGATAAAGCCTGGAAAATTTTACAGCCCAATGTAATTGATTGCGGATACCTTTTAGGTGTACTGAATGGAGAACAAGCTCAGATTTGTAATGATCGGAAAATATTTAGTTATCCTTCTTGGGTTTTTGGTGATGGAAAAAAAGTTACAGGTTATTTAGATTTTGAGCAGTTGGAAGAATATTCTGGCTGTGAATATAATCTTTAATCATCTATTGGTGTGTTGTTATAATTTTTATCGTTGTAATCTTATCATTATGATTTTCAATCAACTACTAGAATTTTCTTCTTCTGTCTGATGGTTAAATAAGGTTTATTTAACCGTTTCTTCAATTCCTGATCCTGAGTTAAGATTAAATAATCTTTCTTAGAATATACGACTAATAAATCGTCAGCATTTCCGATTTCATTAATAATCTCTACTTGTTTATCCTTAATCATTCCCAGAGCCAGTAAAGCAGCTTGTTTAAATCTCCCTCCTTGTTCACTAATAATCTTTTTTAGTTCATCAATATTTGCCTGCAAAACATAAACCTTATAGGGAAAATCCAATTGCTCTTTTAAGGCGCTAAAAATATCTAAATTAAATTCATATACAGCCATCCAGGCATTAGTGTCAATAATTATTCTTTTAATCATTTTAAAGACCTATCCTATTGAATTTAAATTATTTTTTTATTACTAATTCCTGTAAGCAAGCCACCCAAAAAATTCTAGTGATAACTGTAACAACTACCAGCAAAATTCCTGCCAACAATAAGAACCCCAAGGATTTTTCATAATTTATGGAAGCAAAAATTAACAGCAAACTTAAGAAAATCAAAACCCCATTGGTTAGCAGGACCAGTAAACTTTTATGGATTTTTTTAATTGTACAACTAAACCAGTTGCGGATAAACTCTTTTTTGGTATAATTAATCACAGCAAAAGCCGTAATAAGCAGATAGTAAAATAAAGCAAAAATTACCAGCAGAACTATAGTTGCTATTATCAGAACGTCTAAAGAGACTTCTAGATATAATAATAAAGCCAGCAAGGCATATGAAATCACTAAAAATAAGCCCATGATTACGGCTAAGGAAATTATAAATCTAATTCCTGTTTGCAGTTCTTCTTTTAATTTTCTTTTTTTAAACAAGCGATGGGTTAAGATCCAGATGCTCCCATTAAGAACTACAAACAGCAAGGCTAACCACCCTAACAAAGCAGTAATATTTTCAATCATGGATTGGTAATTTACATAAATAGAATTAATCTCTTTAGTAAAAGGTTCTCCATTTTTAATGCTCTCAGAATCATAATTGGCATTCTGCAATGGTTCAATGATGCCTTGAGCATTTTCCATTATCTTTATTTGGTAGAAAGTTCCAATGGTTAGGCAAGAAACCAGACAGATTGCCTGAAGCAAAAGTAAAACTAGGAATAATTTCTTATTGTTTTTGATCAGCTTAATCGTTTGCTTCAATCCCGTTTTCAAATAATTCATAAAGAGAATAAAATAAAATTAGTTTAAAGACTTTTCTGTTTGTGGGGTTTTTATTCGTTTTGTTTGTAATCGGTTTTACTTACAAATATTCGTCTTCCAAATCAGAATTTTTAAAAAATTCTCTCAAGTGCAGCACTGGCGCCATGCCTCTTAACCCGTCACTATGATAAGTTCCTTGGACAACACCAACCAGAAACATCTGGTTGCCTTGAAATACATACACGCCTGCACCGGAACTTCCCATATCGATATGCCCATCAAAAACCGTGCGAATTTCATTATCTAATAAACCAGCTGCTTCACTATGGTCTTTAGCAGCTACATGCCCCTTGAATAAAGTTTCAAAAAGATTTTGGGGGAAAGAAGCGCCGGCAATTATCTCTCCTATTTCCACACTTTCAGCAATTTTTCCATTAAAATAAGAAAGATTCCCCGTGCTTAATTTTAACAGAGCTAAATCATAATCTCTATTCTTTTTAACCACTTCTGCATAATGGTTATCGACAGAGATTTTAGGGCCTAATATTTGCTTTCCTTCAAAGGTTTCTTCCGGAGGGCAGCAATGTTCGGCAGTTAACACATAATTTTGTTTGTTTCGCTGGTCGTACAAAACCGTTCCCGAGCAAACCCCTGCATATATGCTTACAGTTGGTTCATTGTCTTCTGCTACGATGTATTCTATTTCCAATTTAACCGAAGCCTCTAAGATGGCTTCAATCGTTTCTTTAGGCAGAACTGTGTCATAATTTGCCTGGTTTCTTAACTGCGTCGAGGCGCATCCAGTAAGCATGGTGGTTAAAGCAAGAGCCGGAAGAAGGCGGTTTTGGGTTATCTTGTTTTTATTTATCATGTTTTTCCCGTTTTTTGCCTAATAATTCATCTCCAATAGGCGTATCATCCACAAATCCTTTTAATACCAAAGGGTGAGAGATTCCTTTAAGCCCTTCTTTTCTTAAATACCCTACATGCATTAAGCCTGCCAGCTTAGGTTCACCATTCTCAAAAACATACACCCCGCCCCCAGAATTGCCTGGAGTGATGTGGGTATCTACTACCGTGTATTGTGGAATACCAAAAATATCATATAAGTCATTTACTAAAGTGTATTCTTTTTTAATATCTTCATATTTTTCAATAAAGTTTTTTAAATCTTCATCCAGATCTTGGCCGGCAATATGTCCGGTGTGGAAAGCTTTAAATGCGCCGCTAGGGTAGCCTGCGCCAGCAATAAGGTCGCCGACATTTATCTTTTTAGCCAGCGTTCCCGTGTAATCGTGTTCAAGAAAGTGTCCATTTAATCTAAGCAGGCCCAAATCAAAAGTTTCGTTTATTTTATAAATTTCTGCCGGATGATTTTCTATGGTTATTCTGGTTTTTAATACTTTCATTCCAAAAAGCTCCTTTTCAGTTGGAAGAACATGATGAGCCGTAAGAATATACATTTTGTCTGTTTGCTGGTCAAGAACGGCAACACCGGAACCATAACCATGTGCAAACCGGGGAACGGTAATGTCTCCCAAATGCTGCTCTAGGGTATATTCTACTTCTACTTTTACTGCACAATTTAAGATTAAGTCTCTTGCTTCCGGGCTGATGCCGTAAACCCCTTCATTTTCTTCTTCTGTTGGAGCGGTTTTTTCTGCAGCTGATTGAGAATTCTTTTTTTCACTTGCCTCGGTTTGATTTCCGTTATCTATTTGTACTTGCGCTGTTTTAGTGCAAGCCATTCCACTGCCTAAAGCAACTGTTAACGCTAAAGAAACAACTTTATTTTTATAATCCATGTTTACCAACCCCCCATTATCTTATTTTGCTTATTTTAAGAACTCATTTAAGCTTTATTTCCTTAACTAATCTTTAAGATTAACTATTTTATTATAGATAAGTGCGATGATTAAGTTATATAATTTGGCACTTATCTATATTAGAAATGCGTTATTGATGTTACCAAATTAGCGCATTTCTCTATATAATCTATTAACTATATTATTATTATACTTATTATTACCTATTAATCTTGCAAGCAAAAAAGCTTTACTAATAGTTTTATCACTTTTATTAAATTCTTCTTTTTTCATAACATTTAAATATAAATATATTCCCCTAATGTAATATATTCCGGTATAACTGAATTAAATGAGTATATGTTTAAATAGTGGGGCTTGGTAAGATATCTAAATATCTCAAACTGTAAAGGTTTGACTAACTAAAAATGGAATTTAGAAAAATAATCTCTTTTGGAAAAAGCAGTTTTGTAGTTTCTTTACCAAAAGTGTGGATTACCCAGAATAAATTAAAAAAAGGAGATTTGATTTATTTAGAAGAAAACGGCCCTAAATTACTGCTTAGCAAAAAAGAAGATGAAGCCAAGAAAGAAGAAAAAGAAAAGATTATCTACATTGATGGAAAAACTACTTTTGCCATCGGTCGAGAAGTTTGTGCTACTTACATTCAAAATTATCCGCGCATCGTTTTAAAAGGAAAAGATATTAAAAATAAAGTAAAAGACTTACAAGGGGTTATTCAGTCGCTGATTGCTTTGGAAATCATGGAGCAAACTTCTGATACCATAATTGCTAAAGATTTCTTAAATATGGATGCGGTTTCTGTAGAAGAATTAATTCGGAAGATGGACGTAGTTACCCGGACGATGATGAAAGAAGCCTGCACTATCTTTACCGAAGACACTTATGAAAGCTTGAATGAGCGGGACCATGATGTTAACCGTTTATATTTCTTGTTCTATCGGACTATCATTTATAGTTTAGAAAATCCCCTCCGGGCGCTTAAAAATCTTAAACTTAGCGGAGTAGAACTTCTACGAATTAAATATATTGGTTTTTATATAGAAGAAATTGCTGATGAAATCAGGAGAACGGCACGGTACGCTCACCTGTTAAAAATTTCTCCTCAAAAGCAAAAGCAAATCAGTGATTTCCTGATGAAAATGAATAACTATTATGTAGAAACGATGAAAGCTGCTTATAATAAAGATATTGATCTGGCTTTTAGGCTGTCAGATCACAAAAAACAATATGATCAAGAAATAGACCAGTTTGAAACCAGTATGCCTAATGATCCTAATTTAAGCCGGCTGGTTAACCGCCTGCAGAGAATGACCAGTTTGATCCATAATCTAGGAAGAATTTTGTATACGATAAATTAAAAATTAGTTAGAATTAGTTAAATCTGCTTTTTATGAAAAGGGTTTATTTTAGTTCTTTAAATTCATAATGAATATATTGTATATAGTAAAAGAATATATGTTTCAATTTCTTTCTAGATAAAGTATTGAAACCATTAATCTCTCAAATCTGTAATGGTTTGTTTATAATTATTTTTAATAATCTATTTGTAGTTAGTTATTTTTTAAAATCGACTCACGATTTTGCTAGTTTGGAACAACAATATAATTAAATACCAAATAAAAAATAGCTAAAAATAAAAAAAGATGAATGCAAATAAAGCATTAATAAAACAGCTAAGGCTTATAAAAGGGGTGAGCGCGCACAGGCGCAAATAAAATGGGTGAAAAAAGAAGTTCTAAAGCTAAAAAAAAGCTTGATGTTGCTGGTCAAAAAGGCAATGACGGGCCGGACTGCGGCCATTGTGATAATACTTGCGGCGGGGGCAAATGTGGAAATACTGGCCTTAAAACTGTTGCTGCAACCAAAATAAAAGCGGCTGGCCGGGCTAAAAGGAGTGCTGGTAAGTCAATTGATGATGTTGTTAACAATGCCTCGGCAGTTTATTTTATCAGTGAAGTTGCTTATGATTCCCATCATTTTAATCCTTTAGCTTATGAAAACCTCTTGACCTATATGGCTCAAGATCCTTCTGCTTCTGGATTAGTGGTTGATGGCGCACTTACTCGCTTAGACCGGCCCGAATTTCTTAGCGATGCCTTGACTTACTGGGTTAGATCGCAGGACGACTGTGCAGAAGAAACTAAGAAAACGCCTTACCAACTGCAGTATTTATCTATGCGTGATAAACAGATGGCCCTCTTGCATGAAAGATTAAGAGAGTTGCAGGCTAAAGTACCTAAGGCTGAAGTAGTTTTATCAGTTGATTCGGATGATTTGCAATTTACTGCTTCTGCGATGCTAAATGAACTGCTAGTTAGAAGGCAGGAAGAATTCAATGAAAACTTATCCCGCTTAGGGCGGAAAATCAAAGAACCGCATAAGGAGTATAAAGATTTAGAAAAAAAGTATGAGCGGGCAGAACGAGCCGGAAAGGCGGATGAAAGCACCAATTTATTGAGAGGCATGGCTGAACGCAAGAAAGTAATTGATTCTATTAAGGATGAAATCGCTACGCTTAAAGAAGACCGCGAACTGTTTTATCGGGTAAAGAAAAGCCGCCCTATGCATCAAAATGTTACGGCTAATTTTGTTGCTGACATTTATGCGACCTATCAATCAATCTGTGATCAATTAGGAGTAACGCTGATAACCAAAGATGCTGTTTTACAGTTTGGTAATTTAACGATTGATTATGGACATAATCGCCATTTTACTCAAGCGGTAATTAAAAGAAGAGATAAAGCTCTATTGGAAGCAACTCATGGTGCAATAATCGAATGGCAAAAAAAAGCTTTAGCACAGCTGAAAAAAGCACCCAAGGGGTTAGATGCCATTGTGGAAAGCGGACATGCTGGCATAGGATATAAACAATTGCAGAAAACTCATGACGACCCCGCAGAAACTAATTTTAAAAACCAAGAATATGATCCTAAAATTGCTAATGGTTATATTACAGTGGCCATGGTTCTGCCTTTTGAAGATCAGAGTAAAATCAGGCAGTTTATGAATGGAAACGAGCCCGTGCGTATGAGTGCTGGAAAACCCGTTGGCACTAGAAGACACGCTCCCGTTGACCGTTTAAAAAATGGCGGAGTTTCTGGAATAACCGTTATTCGAAAAAATAGCGAGGGAGTAGTAGGAACGGAATGGAAACAGTACCAAGATTTTATTGACGGAGCTATAACTGAACCCGCAACTTATTCTTGCATCTATGCTTCTTCAGATGAACATATCGGTGCATCTGAGTCTAATTGGACGGTTCAAGATGGCTTAATAGCATTATATAAAGCCGGACTGCAAGAGCCAACTACTACTTTTAGAGGTAAACCAGTTTTTGCACGCGGGTTTATTAGCGGCGGAGATACTGCTGAAGCAAATTCCAAAAAATGGGTTCATCGCTATCAAGATAAAAGAAACCCCCGAGATCTACTTGAGGAAAACGTAGAGCTGCTAAGTCATTTTAACCCGAAAGATAAGGAAGATGTATGTAAGCTAAGTTTAAAAATGACCAATGATGCTATGGGGGGCAGTGTTGAAAGCATGAAGGCGATTTTAGGTTGGGTTGCTGACTATTATGAAGCTTATTTAACTGGAACTTTACAACATAGCGGACTTAAACACGCCCATGTTTCCGTAACTGGAAATCATGCAGATAATGTTCTTTGTGATTTGGGAATCAGAGAATGGGATTTCTTTGAGCAGCGGTTAAAAGGGAAAGGCATGCCCGTATTTGAAGTTGGAAAACCAGGTTATATTAATGACGGCTCAGAACAAGCTCGAGTTTATTTGGGCGGGTATAGTAATGCCCGAATTATTAATCTCCCCGATTATGGCGTAGGCGTAGAAGGAGAACCTTTGTTTGGCCCAATTAACTTAGTCGTTCAACATGACCCTAAAGGAAGCGGATTTAACGGAGTAATTGGGGAAGGTCGAAACGTTGACGCGGATTTAGCTCTAGCTGGGCATACGCATGAAAACTGGTTAAAATTATACAGCATCGGCAATAATAAGTTTAGTGTTGCTTACCGTTTAGCTGCTTTACAAGGAGTTTCGCCAACAGAAAAATTATACGCCGGGAGCGTACCTAGAACTCAGGCTGGACATAGATTTATTATGCCTAAAGAAGGGCATTTCTATGAGGAAGCTTTGCCAGGAGCATATCTGCGTAAAAAAGGGCAGGATGCTTTAACGGATAAAATTACTGAACCCTTTAAGCCGTCTAAAAAGTAATTAATTTTTTATTTTCTTATTTTTTTTATTTTCTATGCTTTTTACATTTTTGATTTTTTATCTTTTTTTATGTCTTTTTTTATCTTTCTAAATTTGTTAACTTTTTAAAAAAGAAGATTTATAAATAAGCTCTTTATTTTTATTCAAACCCACTAAACAAAAGACACCTGCGTTAGACTTGCTGAAGAATGGATGCAAAAGGAAACTTTTGTGTGCTGCTCGCGGGGGTAGCAAAGTCTGGTCAAATGCGCAGGACTTAAGTTGGTTTTGGTAAAGTCCAAGCTAGTAAGTCCAAGCTAGTAATAAGTTATCCTGTCTCTTAGTGGGTTCGAGGGTTCAAAGGTTAGTAATTGAATAAAAGATTGCTGCTGAAAGTCCCTTCCCCCGCACCATTATGCCCCTGTGGCCTAGCGGTACTTTGCGTAAGCAAAGGTTTACGCGCAGCGCAAAATGGCGTTACCTTGGTAAGTTCGTAACGAACAACAGAAAGGTAAAGGTCGTGAGTTCAAAAGTTTCAAAAGAACATGAAAGTCTCACCAGGGGCTTT
>CAZKNU010000052.1:0-8401 GCA_964554235.1 uncultured Methanosarcinales archaeon
TTTCTTCCGGGATTATTTATGACGAAACGACTATGAAAGAGTTCTTTGCTCACACTTTCTGGGCGCAGCAATTTCAAGACTTACAAAAATTAGGATTAATTACTGAAAGAATGTTAATTCTGTTACAAGAATGGAGGTTTGTTAACATTACTGGTAAAGAAAAAGAAGGAGAAAAAGAAAAGGGTTTTGTGGTTGCCAGCAGTTTAGGAAAGAATAACCCAGAAAAAAAAATTGAGAAAAAATTAAATCCGACTCGGTTAGGAAAAAGGATTTCAGAACTTTATTTAGATCCTCTAACGGCCAAACATCTGTTAAACTGCCTGCAAAACTTTGATTCAGATAAAGTTGCTAAGAATAAGCAGGGAATTGGACAGGAGACTAAAGAGAATAAACAAGGAAGCAAACAAGAAAAAACTGCCTTCTCCTTGCTGCAGATGATTTGCCATACTTTAGAGTTGCGGCCTTTATTAAGAGTTAAAAACAAAGAGCAGGAATTTATCCAAGAGGAATTAACTAAACGCTGCCATTTATTGCTGGAAGAAGAACCTAGTGCTTACGATTTGGATTACGAAGAATTTCTTAATTCTTTTAAAACCACTTTATTTTTAGAGGCCTGGATTGATGAAAAAGATGAAGATTATTTAATGGATAAATTTGATATCCGACCGGGTGAAATAAGAGTAAAATTAGAAGTAGCCGATTGGTTATTATACGCCGCTGAAGAATTAGCTGTTTTAACAAATAATCAATCCGTTATCAAAGAAATCAGAAAATTAAGAACTCGGGTTAAACACGGCGCTAAAGAAGAACTGCTGCCTTTGCTAAAATTGAAAGGCATAGGAAGAATTCGCGCCCGGAAACTTTATTCTTCCGGCTGTAAAGATTTGGGAGACCTGAAAAAAGCCGATTTAACCTCCTTAGCTCAGCTGCTGGGTAAAGCCATTGCAGAAGACGTTAAAAAGCAAGTAGGAGAAGAAGTTAAGGAAATCGCTTCCGGAAAGCGCAAAGGACAGCTAAGTATTACTAAATTCTAAGTTGTAGATAAGCTTAAAATCTCTTTTACACATAATTACCACTATAAAGTGAGAAATATACAAAAGATATATAAATAGGGGGCAATTTTAATAGTAAAAAGAACGCTTTTATACAAAAAAAGGGTTTTAAAAATGGTTTTTAGGAGGAAAAAAATGACCACAGAAACTTATAATGTTAAAAAAATTGAAGACAATTTAGCTAGTTTGGGAGCTTATTTTGATCAAAAGGCTGCTGCTGCTAAAGCTACAATTAAGAATATAGAAACCCATTTAGCCCAATTAGGAAACTATTTTGATAGCAATCCTTTAGCTCTTATTGAATCTAGTTATGTTCAACTGAAAAAAAGAAAAGTTTCTTTAGCAGAAGTTGATGGCCTTAGAAAAAAACTTCAAGTTGCTTACAAACAAGCTAAAGTAATGCCTATAAATCAAATAGTACAATTTTATCATCAGAGAGGCTTGGAAGTAAATACAGCAACTTACCGTCAAAATCTATATGAAAAATGTGTTGAAATGGCTCAGGAATTAGCGGACCTAAAAGCAAATTCAGCAGAAAGTTCTTTAGCTAAACTTTTAGGCGAATATGATCCCCTAACTTGGGATACTGAAACACCCATAGTTGTTTCTAAAGCTCCTGTAGCTCCAAAAGCTCCCGCAGTTAAAAGAAAAATAACCGCAGAACTAAAAGAAAACTTAGAAAGAAAAGTAGCCAGTACTCTTAGTCCAAAATCAGCTCAGAATCAAACTCGTGCTGCTGCTTTTTCAATGTACGCAGATAAATACGGTGTAAAAGATGGAGCTATAGAACCAGTTCTGGCTAGATCCCATGCCAAGAAGAAAGGTTTTTGGGGAAAAATGGCTGCTACTTTAACAACTTGTTTTTTAGCCAGCACTATCGGAACAGTAATAGGTTATAATCTTCCGGCTTGTGAACAAACTAAGTTGCCTGTAGACTATTCACCGGCAATTTCCGTTGAATACCACGGTGTGCCTGCAGCAGGCGTAGGAAAAATAAATAAAAAAGTTTCTAAAACTGTTAATCAAAACACAGTATCAAAACCAGTTCAAATTGCCAGCAAAAAAGTTTCTGCGGATTGTGGGAACAAAAGATTAATCGAGAAATTTGTAACTAATTCACCTAACGTAGGTAATTCGTTTCCAGTTACGATAGAGTCAGGGGATACTATCTATTATGCGTTATGCGGCCAAGATCGTGCTTGTGTGAGCAAAACCCACCAATTGAATCCCGGAAA
Source organism: uncultured Methanosarcinales archaeon (assembly GCA_964554235.1). Lineage (GTDB taxonomy): Archaea > Nanobdellota > Nanobdellia > Woesearchaeales > GW2011-AR9 > JBBSWB01. Next base: position 2,288 of record CAZKNU010000052.1, read on the forward strand.
GGATTTAAGTAAAATCTTTCCCGGAGATGTAGTTAGGTTTCCACAGAATTAAATTACACTTTTAATTTATACTTTTTTAATTGCAAATAATTACAAATTTGATTACAAATCACCTAAAACCCGTGGTTACTTTAAAACCACTAAATCTGCCTAGAAATCTTTATAAATAAGCTATCTTCTTTTAGCAAAATGGGAAAATTAAGGAAAAATGCGGCTTATCAGAATCTGGAACGCCCTTATACTAGAATAAGTAAGTTTACTAAATTAAACTATGTCCGGGGCGGATTCCCTCATATGAAAATAATTAAGTTTGATATGGGTACTCCCAATAAAACTTACGATGCCGTGGTTAAATTAAATGTGTGTAGAAGTATGAACCTTCGCCACAATGCTTTAGAATCTGCCCGGTTAATTTCCAACCGATACTTAGAAAAAACTTTAGGAAAAAATTTCCATTTAAGACTTAAAGTTTATCCTTTCCACGTTCTTAGAGAAAACCCTTTAGCTTCAGGAGCAGGAGCAGACCGTATGAGCACTGGTATGAAGATGTCCTATGGGAAGTCCATTAGTTGCGCTGCCCGAATGAAAGTAGGACAGACGGTTTTAGAATTACGGGTAGATAAAGCAAATGTTAAAATAGGAAAAGAAGCTTTAGCTCTTTCTGCTAAAAAGCTGCCTTGTTCCTGCAAAGTGGTTGTGCAGTAGTTATAATGTTTTAAAAGAATTTTTTCTTAAATATAAAAACGTTATGTCTCTCTCAAAGAAGGCAAAGATTTAAAATCTAGTGTGGTTGGCTTTTTAAATCTTTGAGTTCCCGAGGGCGCTGAAATTACTTGTCTACCTTGTCTTCTAACCCTTTATAAAATTCGGTTAGTTCTTTATCCACAATCTCATAAAGTTCTTTCCAACTAGGGTAATTATATTGAAAACCGGCATCATATACAGCATCAAAGTTCCACCCGTACTCTTCTTTGGTAAATGTGCCTGCATACCAACCACAAAGTCCGGTAATAAACTTTCCGTTTTTATTGAACTCCCCATCATCCATTTTAGCAAGATAAAAAGCATGTGGTTTGATTCCCTCATCATTTGCTTCAATAGGCAGATCAACTTTCTTTAATTTTACCATATTAATTAAAAAGTAGATAAGATAAAGTATATTTAAACATTTATTTTCTGGAGTAATAGATTCATCGAACGCCCGGAGAATTAGACATACCTATAATTATATTCGACTGCTTTCAGAAATTAATCTATGGCAAAGAATATTTTCCTTCAGGAGTCTCACGAACAGACCCTCTTTCAATTAAATATTTTATTCTAGCGGTAAGTTCTTCCAGGCCGGGTTGTTTTTTTAATGTAAAATCAAATTTACCCCTGCTTATCTCCTCTAAAGTCTTTTTTTCTTTCATCAACTGAAGAAGAATAGAGCTTTCAATACTTTGATTTCTAATTTGTTTTCTCACTTCTGGGGTGTCTGGTAAACCGGCATGATACATAATTATCCCAACAATTAAATTAATCTTTCTTTTATTTAAATATTTCTATAATTAAAAATCTATAGAAAAAGTCTTGGCCTTTTATTTTTCTTTTCTTCCAAAAAGAGCTGCAGTAATTTTCTTTAGTTTTTTTAGTTTTTTATTTTTAGTAGATCTATCATCTAAATACATAGGAGGAATTTTATCCAGAATTTTTACTTTTTTAAATTTTAACTGATCCAACCGATTAATTTCTTTTTCAATCGTTGCTAAATCTGCATCTAATTTATTTTTGTCCTGCGGAATTTCCATGATTAAAGGCTTATCAGAGCTTTGCAGAAAAGAGTTTTCTTCGTTCGATTCTTGGTCTAATTTTATTTTATTGGGGTCGGGCAGATTAGTCAATTTTTTCTTTTTTGTCAGTTCTTTTTTTTCCTTTCGAAGATTTTTTAATTCTAAGTTAATTTGGTCGAGGTTATCACTTAACGGCTTTTTTTTATTTAAAGAAGCAAGGGGAATATTTTCTTCAGAAAATTCTAACTGGTTTTTATTTTTTTTTTGCTTTTTTAACAGAGAAAAAGCTAAAAATAAAACCATTAGCAGAAAAGCAAAGACAATAAAACCAACCATATAATTGGTGTTCTGGAGGATTTTAGTCGAAATCGTTGCTCCCGTAGGCGAATAAGTAAGTCCCGGAAATTTATTAGAAGAACCCACCAGCAAGAAGAAAATTAATATGATAAAAAAATAAAGAAAAGTTTTCTCGCTATTTAAATTACGTCCACAATTTTCAGCTGAAATATTTTTTTTATTGAAATTCATTTGATATTTTTCATTCAGCAGTTTCTTTTTCTTTAGCAATTAAATCTTTTTCTCTGGCTAATTCTTCAGCCCGTTCTTTTTCCTTAACTAAATATTTTTCTTGGGCTATTTCTAAAATTTCTTTTTTTAATTCTTCTATAAAGTAATACTTATATTTAAAACTTGGTGGCGGTCGGCTTTCCGGCAAATCTTGTTTGCTTAAATAAATAAATATTTTTTTCTGGTTTATTTTCTGTAATTTTAGTAATTTCTGCAGCAACTCTTCCTGTTTTTTAACAGAGTAACCACAGTAAGCACTTGGATCAAAAACATAAATGATTACTTCGGCAAGCTCAGTCATTACCAATTCAGCCTGCATTTCAATATTATTCATTTCTTTTCGGTCTAAGGTTCCGGGAACGTCAATTACCTGTACTTTAAGATTATTGGCCAGCAAGTAGCCGGTGTTAATACTTTTAGTCGTAAAAGCATAAGCAGCAACTTTTGCTTTGGTGGCAGTAAGTTTGTTTAATAGCGTAGTCTTGCCAACGTTAGGAAAACCATAAATGCAAACAGTAAACATTTCCTTGATGTCCGGGAAAGAACGCATGATTTTCCGGCTTTCTTCTAAATAAGTTAAATTGGAACCGATTTGTTTTAATACTGAAGAAACCCGGCCATAAAATTGTCTGGACACGTCGCTGATGCTTTTCCGGTCTTTAGTTAAATTAATTTTACTTACAAATTCTTTCTGGAAAAAAAGGATTTTTTTATTCGCCCAATTCAATGCTGCCAGTGATTTTTTCACTTGCCCCGGCTCTAAAGTTAATTCCATCAATTTTAAATAGAAAGCAGGCAGTTTATCTATATCCGGAAAAGACTGAATGGTTTTTTCCATGCGGGTTACCAGCACATCTTTGATTATATCTAATTTCAGTGATTCTTTCTTTCGGATAATTTGCAGCCAATTACCTTTTAGATCTTTTAATTTCCCTTGTTCCCGGGCTTTTTTAAAAGCAAAGTCTAACAGCGATTTACTGGATTCTACCGGCGGAATTTTTTCAAAGTTCATATATCTGTAAAAAGGGGGCAGTTTTATTAATGTTTCTTAACAATTAGCTCTTAGACTATAATTTGAGAATACGCCTTTTTGACTTAATTATTAGGATGTTTATGGCCAATGCCTTTTCTTTCTTTAAGAGAAATAATCTGTTTTTTTCTTTCTTCTTTAATGTCCATTTTGTTAATTCTTATTTTAGAAATTAAATTGGCGGTATGTTCCCCACCCAAGAAATGAGGAAGAATAACATAATTAGCTCCATTATCGTATAATTTTAAAGCATCATCAATATTGTTGGCGGTCAGGAATATCTGGGCTTGCTTATTTACAGCTCGGGTTTTCTTAAGCAGAAATAAATTATCTTTTAATTCGGGAACAGTAGAAATAAGCATTTCAATCTTTTTTAGATTCATGCGGTGGATAATTTCTTCATCAGCAACTTCTCCATAAATACAATGAAACCCTTCTTCAACCATCGTATGGATTACGGCAGGATTATAATCTACAATAAGCACTTTTGCTTTTAGTTTTTTTAGATTTTTTAAAATGCTATAACCAATTCGATTATAACCGCATAAAACTATTTTTGGTGGCATGTTTGTTGGAAGATATTCCAATCGTTCCGTAGTAAATCCATCAAAAACATGCAGTAAAGGCTGCAATATTTTATAGAACCAATTACTATATTGAATAAAATAAGAAGTGGTAGTAATAGAAATCAGCATCACTAAGACTGTTAAAGAAAAAAAGTCCTGGGAAATATGCCCTAGAAGCAAGCCTTGAGTAGCGATAATTAAAGAGAATTCCCCCATCTGTGCCAAGGAGCCAGCAGTAAGAAAAGAGGGTTTTTTAGTGTATTTAAATAATGAACAAATTACCATAATAATTATCGGTTTGATTAGGATAATGAATACAACTAAAACAATTAAAGGAATCCACATCTGCCGAAATACGGTTAGTGATAAACCCATCCCCAAAGAAACAAAGAAAATCAACGCAAAAAAGTCACGCAAAGATTTTACTTTTCCGGCAATTTCTAAGTTGTATTCTAAGTTACCTAAAGTAACTCCGGCAATAAATGCCCCAATGGCCATAGAAAAGCCGATATATTGGAAAGCCAATGAAAATAAGAAACAAACTGCCAAGGAAGAAATCAGCAGCAGTTCTTGGGTTCTGGCTGCAAATTTAAAAATAATTGGAAACAGATATTTACTGCATAAATAAGCAACTGCAAACAGAATCGCAAATTTTGCTAAAGCAACCCCTAATACTGCTAAAGAAAAACTATTTACCGAAGACAGGACAGATATAGCAAAAATAGCAACAACATCTTCCAGCAGCAATATCCCGACAATAATTCTTCCATGCAAAGTGTTTAATTCTTGTTTGTCGGAAAGTAGTTTCATAACCACCATAGTGGAAGAGAACATCACCATTAAGCCCAAATAACTGGCTTCTACGCTTAAAAATCCCAGCAGCAGAGAAATTACATAACCTAAACAAAACATCAAGATAAGGATAATTCCTGCACCCAACGTAGAAACAAGGGCAACACTTTTCAATTTTTTGATTTCAATTTCAATACCAACAATGAATAATAAGAAAACGATACCAATACTGGACATAGATTCGATGATGGAAGTGTCCGTAACTAAGCCCAATACAGGAGTAATTAAGATTCCCACTAAGACATAAGCTAAAATTTGCGGCTGTTTAATTAACCGCAGAATAAAAGCAGCAAAAGCAGCAATAATAACCATTACTCCCACTTGTACAAAAATATCTAAATTAACACCCATTACCATCTATGTATAAAGTAGTAAAGAAAGCTCTTTTATAAACATTTTTGTTTGTAGGGAAAGAGTTAAGCTCTCTTTCTTTTTTTCTTTTCCCCTGTTCCTTTTTCAACATAATCTTTATAAACGCTTTTGACTTAGTTATCAGTATGGATTTACGGGAATTAAAAAGAGAAGTTCAAGCCTTGCCGGATCTTTCTGAATGTGCAGAAACGTTCCATAGCCATTGGGTTAAACCACTTAGATCCAATACTAACAAAAATTTTCCTTTCTTAAACCAGCTTTCCGCAGAAACTAAATCAGCACTTAATACTAAACTCTTAACGGCACAAAAAAATATTTCTCAAATCAAGCAAAGCCAACTGATTAATCAAAAATTAAGTGCTTATTCCCACTATCTGATTGAATTAAAATTAACTACTTTAAACGGAAATAAAGCTAAATTTAAATTTATAGCCCATCATTTATTGCATGACGAATTTTTAAAACTGCAGAATATTGTTATTGATATTAAAAATTTTGAAGAAAATATCATTACTCTTTCAAAAATTTACAAAGAGGTTAATAAACAGCTGGAAAAAAATCTTGCTCTGGATGAAAGTATCTCGGTAATGGATTTACCCCATCAGAAATATTTATTAAGTTTATCAGATACCTGTAAGAAACAGAAAATAATTGTCCGCCAGATGAGCCAGCATTTAGCTTCATTAGTGAAGTAAAAAATAAAATAAAAAATAAAATACTAATAACATAAAAAAGAAAATAAAAAATAACTAATCAAATAAATAATAATCATAAAAAATAAATAATTAAACAAATAATTAATAACAAAATAATTAATAACAAAATAATTAATTAATATAAATAATAAACAAAACAACATAATAATCTACCAATAACCTAAAAAATAAAATAAAAAATAATTAATCAAATAAATAATAATCATAAAAAATAAATAATTAAACAAATAATTAATAAC
>CAZKNU010000053.1:0-8326 GCA_964554235.1 uncultured Methanosarcinales archaeon
ATAAGTACAAAAGTAAGTTTTTACTTAATCTTTCCCGTCTGCCATTCTTTCAGCAGGAAACGGGCGGCTGCTTCTAAATTAGCTTTTCCCCCGGCGCTTTTTTTATTGAATTTGTAAGCGATTTCTTCTAAAATTTCGTCCGCATCGGTTTTAGCCAAAGCATAATGTTTTTTAATCTGCGCTTTTTTGCTTTCAATTAATTCCAAAGCAATATATTCCGGATTTTTAATTTTAGCATAATCAATCGCCCCAATTTGCCCATATTTTACCTGGTCTTTTTCATTTTTAGGGAAAACTCCCGGCGTATCAATCAACATAATTTTTTGATCTACCCGGATTTTTTGGATTCCTTTGGTAAAACCGCTTTCTGAAGAAGTCCGGGCCGCCCCTCTTCCCGATAAGGCATTAATCAATGAAGATTTGCCTACATTAGGATAACCAAGAATGCCGACGGTGGTTTTTTCTCCTCGGGATAATTCCAGAATTTTCTTTTTTAAGATAGTTGTTCCTAAATGGTTTTTGCTAGAGATGAACACGCTGTGGTTTAAAGTGTGTTTAATATTTTTTAATTTTTCATTTTCGGCTAAATCGCATTTGCTTACCACAAAGAGTATTTTTTTTCCGCTCTTTTGGACTTTTTCTTCAATTTCCCGGTTTCTGGTTTCTTCAATCATCCGGGCATCCAAAACTTCTATAATGATATCTGCTTCTTTTATGACGCGGTTCACCTGTTTCCAATAAGAGGGCATATATATTGCTAAGTATGCAAATTTATAAATATTCCCTCTTCTGCCAAAGGCAAATGGTTTTTTCCAAAACTTTTCCAAGAACGATAGCCGGAATAGCTTACCCCCAATGGGAAGAGATTTCTTTAACGGAAGAGGAAGAAAAGCAAATTGAAGAGCAGTGCCAGAGAGAAAACGTTCTGATCTTAGACCGCTGCATAGATGATGCTAAACGGTTGGCAATTAAGAATGGAATTAATACCGATGAAAATCAGACTAATTTAGCCATCGCTTTATTTGAAAAGAGAGCTTCTCATGCGGTTTTCTGGAAAGAAATTAAAGCTAAAGAAAAGTTTAATGAGAAGTTTAAATGAAACTTAAACGATTAAAATAATTAATTTTAGTTGCTTATTTTTTCATAAATTTTTTTAAATGTTTTTCAAATCTTTCCATTTCTTTCTCAGTATTAAAAAATAAAGCGTGTTTTTTATTTTTTACAATCAGATAACCGCCTAAAAAGAAGCGATCTAATTTATGATGAGTAATATTCTTTAAAGCAATTTTCGTGGTTTTTTCTTTATTTTTAGTTTTCTTAACAATATGCAGGTGTGTTTTGGTTAAATGATAATGTTTTTCTGCAAAGTGCCAATTTTGGATTACATAAGAAACTAAAGCATAAACTAAAATAAATATTAAAGTAAATAAAATTGCCAGCAACCAATCCTGATTAAATTGAAAGAAAGCGGTCAAAAATACCAACGCGGCCAAAATAATCATAAAAAAAGATTCTATTTTTAACAATATAAATCGCTTTTCCGGGAATTTCCAAGAATTTTTTTTGGTAACCATTTTTATTTGCTGCTGTCAATTACAGGTGCTTTAGTCATGCTAATGATAGAAGCAGCAAACATTCCTGCAAAAATCAGCATAAATGAGATTTTATAGCTAATCTCTTCAACCAAATAAGCTGAAATTAAGAACCCTAAGATTGACAAAACCATAAAACTTCCTTTTAAAGGAACTGCATGCCACCTGGGGCGTGTTTTTCTTACTACTGCTTTAGAAATTTTTATGTGAGTATGTTTAATAACTCTTTTCTGAGTAGCTTTTTTCTTAGTCATAACTACCACCTCTTTAGTAATAGTAAGAATCTATTGTTTTTAAAGGTTATGTTTGAAAATAAACTGTTTTTGGATAAACCTTTTACCAATCAATTAAGATTTAAAGATAAATTGATCAATTTTTTTCTTAGCCTGTTCTCGTTTTTTCTGGTGTTCTTTTAAGAAAGCATTAATCTTATCTACCAGAATCTGTTTAAGTTCTCCAGTAAGTAATTTTCCCGATTTATAATTATCATGAATCTTTTGTAATTTTTTATCATCTTCTTCAAAGAAAGTTAGCCATTGATAGGCAACATCTATATTGGGGTTACCTCCTTTGGCACGATGTTCTTCAATCGTAGCTTGTCCTCCCGAGAAAGCATATTTCATAATTTTCTTTTTGACTGTCTCGGGGCTATCCGTAGTTAAGATAGCCAGTTCTGCTGAGCTGCTGCTCATCTTACCTTCAACTCCCGTAAGGGGGGGCATGAACTTAGCATGAATAATGGCCGGTTTTTGATACCCTAACTTTTCCACCACATCCCTAGTTAACCTAAAGTGCGGGTCTTGGTCAACAGCCAAAGGGATTAAGCAAGGCCTATTTTCTTTTTTAAGAATATTTGGTAAGAAAACGGGTACTGCCTGCATTGCCGTATAAAATATACTCCCAATGTTATTAGAATCTTTAAAACCAAAAGCTGCTTTTACCGTCGAAAAGGTAATTTTCTTGGCTACTTTTATTGCTTCCGGATATAATAAGTTAGCATGTTTAGTATCGATTAAGAAATGCGTTTTTTTAGGATTAAATCCAACGGCTATCACATCGAGCATATTTTCATAAGTCCACTGCTGAATCTCATCCCAACTTTTATCTTTGAACAAGTATTTTTCATCGTCAGTAAATTGAAACCAGAGCTCCGCATCAAATTTATCCTGCAGCCATTTGGTAAATCTCCAAACCGAGAGGTGGCCTAAATGAATCGGCCCAGAGGGGCCGCAACCCGTATACAAAAAGAATTTATTTCCTTTTTCGTATTCATCCAGACACCATTCTAAATCCCGATGGGCAAAGAAAAGGTTCCTTCTAAGGAAAAAGTGCGATTCTCCTGCCAGCCGTTCGATTCTTTCCTTATCAGAATCGGTTAATTTTTTAAGGCCGAATTCCTTAATTAATTTATCATAATCTATTTTTCCGCTGACTTCCCAAGGAGTAATGGTTTGAGTAGCAGTTAGGCTGGCTGTTTTTTTCATAACTTTAAGATTATTTTAGTTGTTTATATAGTTTTTTACTTAACTGGCTGTAAACGTGCTCCATTATTGTTTTTAGATTTTCCACATCTTCTTTGTTGTAATCAAGTAATAACTCCAAATATTCGCGGTCGCCAGAAGCATGGAAAGCCTTCCACAATTCCACCGGGTTTCCTTTTAGGTGCGGGGGCCGTTTCAAATTTAGGGCTGTTTCAATTTCTTTTAATCCGCCGCTTAAGCCTAAATTAACGCATAAAGGCTTTAAATCAATGTGGGGAAGATTTATTTCCACTTGCAGTTGTTTTTTGAGTTTTGGCAAGTCAAAAGAAGCACCGTTAAAAGTAACCAGTAGCTTAAATTTGGATAATTCTTTTTCTAAAAAACTTTTCTCCAAATTAACCCCTTTTACAAAAGTGTTAGTACTGTAATAATCAGAGATTCCCACCAAAATAACTTTTCCAAAAGAATCAATTTCAAGATCCAAGAAGCCGCATTCGTCTTTAAACAAAGTGTATAATCGCCACCTTTCTTTTTTAGGTAGGTGAGGAATGAAATAAGCAGAATTTTCCTGTATTAAAGCTTCTTGAGCCTGTTTTAATTTTCGATTATAAGAAGCTTTTTTTTCTGGCGGAATTCCTTTTATTCGCTCCGCTTTCAAAAAATCCTGCCAATCTTTGATGCCTTGCTTCCAGATAGTTTCTTCTTTCTTCTGGCTCACTTTTTCCAAAAAGATGAATGAATTTTTAATCATCGCAATCCAAAATCATCTTTCAATTTTTTTTTAAGATAGATTCCAACTGCTCGTGAGGCAGTCATTCCGGGGGAATCAAAACCCAGTAGATGTATGCACCGTGGGAAAGAAGGGTCTTGGCGAATCAAGAAATCTTTGTAATCTGAAATTTTTGCTGAAATTCCGCATTGGTGTTGTTGTAAATCTTTTTTTTGTAATGAAGGAAAAAAATTAATAACGCGAGTATAAAATTCTTCTAAAGGGGTTGATTCTTTATAATCCTCTTTATGTTTAGGATTAACTAATAAAGGGCAGATAGTAATTGTTTTTCCTAATTTTTGATCTTCTAATGTTGGCGTTAGATGAACGCCAGTAGTAAAAGTGGTTTTACCATTTTCCATCAAATGTTGGTAAGGAACTGGATAGATATTCATAGATAGATTTAATTCCAATTTTCTACATTTGTAAAATTTAGCTGCTTCACCTCTAACTGGAATTATTTTGTAATTATTTTCAGAACAAACCATTTTGGCTACATCGTCACTAAAAACACCCGCGGCATTAAATAAAAAGTCTGTAGAAAAAGGTTCTGGATCGTTTCCTTTTGTTTTTGAATATACAATAAACTCATTCTTTTTTGCATCTATTTTAATGACTTCAGTAGATTTAGCTATTATTATTCCTTTGGATTGTGCAAGAGCAGCTAATCTATTAATATAAGTAGCAGTATCAAATATGGCAGAAGTCTGGACGAGTAATGCTGCCGTGCAATTTACATTTGGTTCCACTTTCGTTTTTACTTCCCTGCCAGAAATAATTTTTAAATTAGGAACATTGTTTTCTTCCCCTTTTTGTAATAATTCTTCAAGAGTTTTTTCTTCTTTAAGACTAGTTGCTACAACTAATTTCCCGGTTTCAATATGAGGAATATTCTGTTCTTTGCAAAATTGACGTAATAACTTATTTCCTTCTACACATAGCTGCGCTTTTAACGAACCAGGAGCGTAATATATTCCTGCATGGATTACTTCCGAACTTCTTCCCGAAGCGTGCATTCCTAAATGGTTTTCTTTTTCTAAAACATAAACTTCATCAAATAAGTGAGAGAGTTCAATAGCTACGTTTAATCCAATCACGCCGCCCCCAATAATCGTTGCTGAAGTCATAAGTTAATTACAATGAAAATAATGAAAAGTTTTATATATCTTCTGCAATCTGGATGCTTATTTTAGTTTTAAAGGTTATTAAAATGATCACAAATCTTTATTATCCAATTGCCGGAATAGTTGTTTTATTTTTCTTAGCTAGTTTAAAGATTGTTAAAGAATATGAACGGGGAGTTAGATTTACTTTAGGAAAATACTCTAATTTAATGTTGCCCGGCTTACGCTTAGTGTTCCCTTTAATTCAATCCTGGGAAAAAGTAGATTTAAGAGTTAAAGCTGTTGATGTTCCTGATCAGGACTGTATTACTAAAGATAATGTTTCAGTTAAAGTTAATGCGGTAATTTATTACAAAGTTTCTGATGCTGCTAAAGCCATTATCAAAGTAGAAAATTTTTTTTATGCCATTTCTCAATTAGCCCAAACCACGATGAGAAATATTGTTGGGGAAGTAAGTTTGGATGAATTATTAAGTGAAAGAGAAAAGATTTCTGAAAAAATTAAAGAAATTGTAGACAAATTGACCGATCCTTGGGGGATTAAAGTTGAATCTGTAGATTTAAAAGACGTACTTCTGCCGGAAGATATGAAACGAACTATGGCTAAAGAAGCCGAATCAGAAAGAGAGAAAAGAGCTGTAATCATCAAAGCGGACGGGGAAGTGCTCGCAGCAAAGAATCTGAGTAAAGCAGCTGAAATGCTCTCTAAGGTGCCTGGGGCCTTGCATTTAAGGACCTTGCAAAGCATTAATGATGTGTCCAGTGATCAAAGCAACACGATTATTTTTGCTGTTCCTTTAGAAATTCTGAAAGCAATTGAAGGGTTTGGTAAAAAGTAAACCCCAAATCTTCCCTAATTTTTTTTATAAATTATTATTTAATTCTATTTTATTATAAATCAATTGTGAGGGTTTTATTTTTTAAATCAATTTTTTTAATTTTCTTTTCTTTCTGTAATTCTTTAGCAATTTCCTGCCAGTCTTGATTTTTTTTCATTTCCTCGACAATCTCCAGCAATTTTTGCAAAGGGACATATTTTTCATAAATCAATTCTCCTTTTTTCTTATTGTGTTCAATTCTTTCTTCCTGTTTTGCAACGGCCTCTTCTTGTTCAGAAATCATTTTTTGCAATATTTTAATTTTCTTGTCGTAAGGAGAAATAGTTTCTGTGGGATTAATCTTATCAACTACTTCACTAAAGGTTTTAGTTTCTAAAATGGGCTTTAATCCCATCAAAGGGAAAGGAGCAAGGCGGTCTTCATATAAATAACCTTGGGGTGCTTCAACTTTTTTTATGAAGTCTTTAATAGTTTTTACAATTTGTTTGGTTTCTTTATTACTAGTTTCTTTAGGCAATTTTTTAAAATCAATCTCGTTAACTTTACAAACTTCCTCTGCGTACACCCCCCCCAAGCCAATTTCCAAGGCCAAAGAAGTAGCTAAATTTTTCTTCTCACTTTTGCTTAAAATCTTTTTCAGCTGTGTTTCCGTAATTTCTTTCCAGTTAAACCCCGGGGCGGGAAACACATATTTTTCTTTTAGTTTAGTGCTCCGCTCTTTCCATTCCTGCTGTTCCAAAGCGCCGATTACTAAATAATTTTTATCAGCCAATACTAAATTTCCTTTAGAAAATAATTCCAGAATCAAAAAATATTTTTCTTCTTTTTCCAGTTCAAATATAACAATTCTTTCGGCATCTTTCTGATAAAGTGCTTTAATGAAAGCATTATTAAGATATTTTCTTAACTGCAGGCAGAAACCTGACGGCCTTAAAGGAGCTTCTTTTTTTTCCGTCAGGCAGAAAAATTTTCCCGGAACAATTTTTAACAGGCATTTTCCTTTTCCGGGGAGGTGCAACTGAAACATTAATTCTTTTTTTTCTTGGTGGTAAATTTGAACAATTTTTCCTTGCACCAAAGATTGCAGCTCATTGATGATGGCGGTTAATTCCAGAGATGAAAAGCCTTTCTTTTGCATGATTATCAAGATTCTTCTTTTATTTTATAGCGAGCGTACGAATTAATCGTACAAACAATAGCATTGATATGCGAGCTATATATAAAAGCGCTTTACGAATATTTAGCGCTTTTAGTTTATATAATTTTAGCAAAAATATATAATAAAACTAAATTCCGCGCTAAAAACTTAAAAAAAAATAAGCGCCCGGAGGGACTTGAACCCCCGAATGATCGCTGTCTTCTGTTCATTGCTTTTCTAAGTTGAAAAGCTCATCCTAGCGGATCTGCAGGCGATTGCCTTAGCCGCTTGGCTACGGGCGCACTAATGACTTCAGAAGTAGGCTTATTTATATAATTTTCTGGAAAATCTTTATAAAGAAGACCCCTGCCTAAGCGGTTATGAATTCAAAACAAGCACGTTATTTATCGGAGGTTGCTGTCAACCGGACTGATACACTAGGCTTAGCGATTATGGGGGTAAGTCTTTATAATATGGGTTTTACTTTCCCCGATGTTTTAAGCAGTAGTTTACCCGACCAGCTTTTGTTTATTTCTTCAGCGGGCTGTTTGGCACTAACCGGGGCAATTTGTAAAGAGTATTTTAAGAAAAGAGTTAAATTATATCGGAATCAGCGGTTTATTCAGCGCCATAAAAGCCTCTTTCCGTTGGAATTTGCAACCAAAGTTAAAATAAATGATGCTGCGGGGTTGGAAGGATTATTAATACGGACCGCAGAAAAAGAAAAACTGGAATGGGGAACCGTTTTTAGGGCTTATGAAGATCAAGGTACAGCCGTGATTAACAATATTCTTGACAGCCGGGAGGCAGAAGCGCAAGGTTTTGTAACAGACAGAGAAAAAGATAGCATTTGTTTTAATTTTTTAAAAATGCGTAAAAATAAATACAACGGCCTTCATCATTACCACCCCGTTGGCCTTTCCACGAATTATTCTCTTGGCTTAGCAGATAGGTTAGTTTCTCCAGGCATTGATATCTTAACTTTTAATCTTTCTGACGGACCGGAAATAATTGGTTACAATAGCCGGCATGTTTACATTCCTGCAGATAAGAGCAAGAGGGAATTAGTCCAAGCCACGTTTGGGGATATTTGGAACTATTTAAAATAAAAATGCGGACCTGAGGGGACTTTCAGCAATCTGCTTTTGAACCCCCGATATCCAGCTTAGAAGGCATGCGCGGATTTTATACTCAAAATCCATAGATTTTGGTATATACCAAAGGAATTGGGTTTGAAACCCAATTCCTTTTTGTATACCTTGGCGCCCTATCCAGGCTAGGCTACAGGTCCATTTAATAGCTAAACTGCCAGCAGCTTTTTAAAATTTCCCTTATTCTATGTTAAGTATGGGAGAATTGATTGTTTTTGCTGATCGAAAAGTT
>CAZKNU010000054.1:0-8215 GCA_964554235.1 uncultured Methanosarcinales archaeon
TCTTAAATTTCTCTTTTGAATAACTACAAGGTTTTTTCTTGGGTTTATATATTTTGGGGTAGAGTTTATTAGAAATTTTTCAAAATAAATAGGGTCATTAAAGCTAAATGACAAATTATAATCCTAATGATCATTATTTGGTTATTCTAAATCAACTCTTAAGATTTTTTAAAAAGGGGTTTGTCATGGACAATTGATTCTGCCGCTTTTCTTAATGCTGACTTTAAAATAGAATCGTAATCCTGAAGGGAAACCTTTAAGGCATCAGCAGCAGTATTTGGTTCCAAACCGTCGAGGATATGATATTGCAGGGCTTTAACTTCTTTCGGCCCTAAAACGAGTTTGTCTTCCTGCGGCGGAGCAATAAGCCCCCTTTTAACTCTTCTGCATCTTATGACCCCGGCATAATCAAAAGGAACAACATCTTGCGGGTGGTCGCCGGGCAGGGATGGCCTGGTAGGAGTATATTTTTCCCGGGCATTTAGGATTCTCCTGCCAACGCTGTCTGCGCCCATGCCCAAGTGGAATTTTTTTACTGTAAAAATATCTGGCGTATAGCTCCAAACTAATTCTACGTTGGTGTTTTGGGCAATGTAATCCAAGGAATAATCTAGTGTTTCTTTGCCGAAACCTTTTCCTTCTCCGGCAGTTATATCCACTAATACTAATAATTTATATTGGCCTTCATTAAAGGCAGTCCATTCAAAAGTTCCCTTTCCCGTTAATTGCTCATAAACAGCATCTTCGGGAATTTTAGGCTCGGAACATCTAATCAGCATGGTTTCAAGAATAGAAACAGGTTTGTTTTCGTGGTATCCAACTATAAACACCTGTCCCCCATGGAATCTCCTGTGCATTAAATCTGCATTTGCATTAATAACTGAACGCCATTCAGAATTAACTAATTTAGCTATCTCTGCTAACTCCTCCCTAAGCAGTTCAGTAAGTTCATTTCCTGCCTTGTATGTTAATGACATATTAATTTTAGAAAAGCAGTTTACTTAAAAAAGTTTTTGCAAAAATTAATTATAATCTTTATTTTAAAAAGTAAAAAAAGCGCCAGCGCCCGGACATTCAGAAAAACTGCGTTTTTCTGGGTGAGAAACGCAGTTTCTCGTTTGAACCGGGATATCCCGAGGGAAACAAGCTATCTTCCTTGCAGTTAGGACTTACCTTGTGCAGGTTCCAGGCTTGCGCAATACCGAGTTATGCGACGCTGGCACGAAGTGGCGAAGGGGGGAATTTCAGCAGCAACCTATTTTGCTAGGTGGGTTGAAAACCCGCCGAACTTGCCTAGATTGCTGGCATTTGAGCCCCCGACCTCCAGATTACACCAGATAATTTTTCATTGTCTTTCGACTCATCACTCATATCTTTATGAGTCTGGCGCTATGAACCAGGTTAAGCTACTTCGCCATTAACTTTATCAGAAATAAGCGGGTTTTTATAAAAATATATCGTTTTATTTAAACGAAATTACCCGAAATCCGTATTTTTCTACATCTTTTTTGGGCCAAAATTTTATATCTTTTGTTTTAAGAACATAGGTAACTTCTTTTTCAATAACTCTGCCGGTATACTTATTTGTTTGAGGATTCCATTCTTTTAATACCAAAATATCTCCCAAGTTGCAGTCAAAATCAGCCAATCGCAATTCAAAAGTTTTCTTTCCTTCGACAATTTTTTGAAAATATTCCGGCCAAACTTTCTTTTCATGTCTCATTTTTTATTTTAACACTTATTTATTTTAACAGCTTTGCCACTTCTTCAACAGATTTTTTCCCCGGGTTCTTAACAATAGAATGCATGCTGCCTCCGCCGTCGCCATTATATCGGGGCATAATGTGGATATGCAGATGAGGCACAACTTGCCCGCCGGCAGTAGCATGGTTCCAGCCGACATTAAATCCGCCGGGGTTTAATTTCTCTTGAATTATTCTCATGGTCTTGACTACCGCAGCCATAATGTTTTTTTGATCCGTTTCATTTAAATCAAATACGGTTACTCCGTGTTTTTTAGGTATGACTACGGTATGTCCTTGCGCATGGGGATTGATATCTAAAAAAGCCAGAATAGTTTTGTCTTCATACACTTTATACGCAGGTATTTCGCCATTTCCAATTTTACAAAATATACAAGCATTGCTTGGATACTCAGAAATCTTTGATTTCTGTTGGATGCAAGTGTTCATGTTAAAGTTAATTAAGATAAAATTTATAAACTTTATCGTATCAAAATACTTATGATTACAGTAAGAACCCAAATTAAAGATATTTTAAAAGAATCTGGGTTGGAAGTAGAAAATATTTCCGGCGACTTTATCGACAAGTTAGATGAAAAAGTCAAGCAATTAATTCTGGATGCAGCCAAAAGAGCAAAAGAGAACGGCCGAAGAACGGTTATGGGCAAGGATGTTTGATTAGTTTTAATTAGTTAAGATTCTAGTTTTAATTAATAGGTGCAAAGAAGCATAATAAGTTTATTTAGCAATTTTTAAATACTTAACCGGAAAAATTGATTTTAATGAATTATATTGATGAATTTTTAAGCACCGATAGGCCCCACCAACAGCTTGCCGCAAATGAAAAAGCAGCCCTATCGTATGCTTTCCTGCGGCAAACTATTGCTGAAATCTTTAATCCTGATTATGAACCTCGGCTTGCTGAAGCTTATTTTCCCGAAGAAAAAATGTTGGCCTGGATGGATAAGTTCAGCCAATTGCCCGGTTATCAATTCTTAAAACTATATTACCGCCCAGAAATCCATGATGTAGAAAAAATTCCCGACAAAGAAGGAGCCATGCTGGTTTCAAATCATACTACCATTTATCTTGGTGACGTTACTCCTTTGTTTTTGGGCGTATATGAACGCAAACGCCGGATTTTGCATGGTATGGCCCACCATGTTTTCAACCGGAGCGACGTAATCAAGACCATAATGTGCGTGCCCGGAAATAAGGCTACTGCTTTGAAATTATTAAAAGAAGACAAATTGGTTTTAGTTTGTCCGGAAGGCATTTTGGGCGCCTGCAAACCCTGGAAACAGAATCATCTAGTTCTTCCCCTGGAAGGTTTTTCCAAAACCGGGATGGGTTATTTGAAAGTAGCTTATGAATCCGGCAAACCCGTAATTCCTGTCGCTAATGTTGGCGCGGAAGAAACCGTTTTAATTTTTGGCGACGTCAAGCCTTTTGTAAATCAAGCTATTAAGTCCATTGATGACCTTTTTGAAATCAGAAAAGAAAAATGGGGAAAAGGGCTATTAGATTTTATGGAAAAAGTCAAGGTTGTCCCTTTGTTAGCAAATTTATTTCCTTTTCCTGGTAAGGTAGATGCTTATGTCGGTGAAGCTATTCCGGTAAGAGCGCTCTTGGGAAATAATCCCCGGCAGGAAGATTTCTGGGAAGTAAATAAATTGATTATGGGAAGCCTGCAGCAGCAAATTAATCAGCACTTGAGGAAAAAGAAAACATTGCTGCAGAAAATCATCGATCATTAATTCTGGGCGGAGGAGGTAAAGGAAGTTCTTCCGGCGGACTTTTCTTCTTTTTACCCATTTCTTCAAAATAACCTTCCGGAGAAAATAATATTTTATGTTTTATTTCCGCAGGATTAATTTCGATGGGTCCAAGATTTTGCATCAGCAATTCCGAATGCTTTTCATAAAATTGTCTTAATCTTTGCTGAAGCAAGTCTGCTTCTGCTTCCATACTTTTCATTTCTTCCGGACTTTTAGTTTCTAATTCCTGATAAATTTTAATTTCCTGCCTTAAAGCATTCAATCTATCCTGCAAGGAGCGGGCTTTTTCAATCATTTCCGGATCTAATTTTTTTTCTTTTACTGTCTTTCTGTTTTCGCCATTTAATTCCCTTACTACTTTTTGACTTAAAGCCACGTCTTCTTTAACCTCTTTCTTGGCTAACGATTCTCCTAACAAGAGGGATAATTTATTTACTTTTTTACTCATATCTTCGTCTTTAGAATAAGCAGCATTTTTTTTAAGAGATTTAATTTGCCGTTTAAGACCAGTAACTTTTGCTGATTCGCTGGTCGTATAATGATATAATCTTTTTTCTAAATCTAATACTTCTTTTAATTTATTTTCCAGATGAATAATTTCCTTCCGTAAAGTTAATTTAGGCACTTTTTTCTGTGCAGAAAGATATTTGATCTCATTAATTTTTTGAATGATTTCCTGTTTAGAAAAAGTTTCTCGTTCTTTTCTGGACATTTGTGCTGCTTTTAACAACAGCTGGTTTGCTTTTAGAAAACTCATTGCAATTACCTTACTTAAACAATCCGCTGCGTACTTTCTTGCTACTGGACCCGTATTTTGGTGGGGGAGGAGGAAGATCCATATTGTCGGAAGGACCAAAAGTACTTGTTTCCATGGACATGCTCGGCCTAGGTGCAACTCTTCCTTGTGTTGCTTGTGGAGGCAAACCCATAGAATGTTGCGCCGGAGCGCTAGCTTTTGTTCCGGATCGTCTTTCCATGAAATCTTCTAATTTATCGGCAATGGCAACCATGCCCCGAGCAATAGTTTCATTCTGATTGGAAATCATCTCCATTTTTTCATTTAAAGTATGGATAAGTTTAGAAAGATCTTCCTCTTTAGTTTCTTCTAAAGCCTTTTCAAAAATAACATTTAATTCATGAATAGAATCTTTTAAACTTTCAATTTCAAGAATAAGTTCATTAGTTTTAGTTTCCGGCTCAGTTAATTTTTTCTTTAATGCTTCAACATCATATTTTAAATCAGCCAACAATTTATGTGGAAGAATCTCATACTCATCTTCAGTCATGAATATCACCTTGTTTTTTTATAAATTTCTGAACTCTTAATAAAGTAATTTAAAGTAATTTTGTTTATAAATGTTTTGGAAATCCAAAATAATAAAAAGCAATATCTTAATATACATATAATATTTACTTAACTGCATGTTAGAGATACTCTTAATCAGCGTTGCTTTAGTAGCTTTAGTTTTAGCGGCTTATTCCGATTTAACCACCAAAGAAGTGCCGGATTGGCTCAATTACGGCCTAATTTTTGCAGCATTGGGCATTCGGATAATTTTTTCATTTCAATTGGGATGGAATATTCTGGTTGGTGGGTTATTGGGCTTAGCGGCCTTTTTTCTGTTAGGATTATTGTTTTATCGAGCTAACCAATGGGGCGGGGGAGACAGTAAATTATTGATGGGTATGGGGGCAGTAATTGGTTTTACTCTTCCGATTGATGCTTCCAGCATGAATTTGGTTTGGTTTTTCTTTTCGGTGTTATTCTTGGGCTCAATTTATGGTTTAATTTGGATGCTGGTTATTGCTATTAAGAAAAAAGAATTTTTTATAACCGAATTCAAAAAAGAAATTAACAAATATAAAAAAATCCATGTTGGTTTAGGTCTGGTGGTTATATTTTTTATTTTCTTGGGTATTTTTTCCAACTTATTTTGGTTTTTAGCTATCTTTCCCGCAGCAGTATATTATTTATTATTGTTTGTAAACGCGGTAGAAAAGAACTGTTTTATTTCTGAAGTTAAAATAAGCCAGTTAAGTGAAGGCGACTGGCTGGCAGAAAAGGTAGTTAGAAACGAAAGAACCCTCTTAAAGAAAAAAACTTTAAGTAAACGAGATCTGGATAAATTATATCGGGAAGGGATTGCACGCGTAAAAATCAAAGAAGGGATTCCTTTCATACCCAGCTTTCTGTTTGCTTATTTATTAATTACTTTTGGCAGCCGTATCTTTACTTGGTTGGTAAGGCAGCTGTTGGGGTAAAAGAAAATAATAAAGTATTTAGAGTTAATCTATGGTTTGGCAGGCAGCGGCTCAAGCACCAAGATTGGGAAACAACCATTATAATCATATTGAGTTACTTTCCAACCCGCAGCCTGATATCTTTTTTTAATTTCTAAGAGAACCTCTGCAGGAATATCAAATGGGAGATTATACAAGACTTCGTTCGTAACTTTTATTTTATCTGCAGTATTAACTATATATAGATCTATTCTAGCTTCTAATTTAGTTACACTTCTTTCAAAAGCCCCTTTCCTTTGTTCTGCAGCTTTTTGCTCCAATTCACTCGCTTTGATTGCTATTTTTAATTCCTCCTAATTAATTGATAAAAACTCGGATCTTTTTATCGTTTTTTAAATTCAAGATAGCCCCAAGCTTCATATTCTTCATCTGGTGCTGGGTCAGCAAAATCTACTTCCCAGCCTGCGTTTTGGTAGTCTGTAATTACTTGATTTAAGACCTTTTGGGGTAATTTCTCTCGCAAAGCATAGTCTACCCTATTTTTGCCTTTAAAGCTATTAAGAAGTTCTTCATCTATAAGTTTCTCAAGCTGCCGTACTTCTTGTCTTAATTGCTGATCCCGCCTCTCTTTTGCTTTTGTTTTTACATCTTCCGGTTTAATTACCATTTTTATTCCTCCTTCTTTAGTTTAAAGGTTAAATGTAAGTAACTATCTATTTTTGCTTAACCCTGCGGTTCGGAAGGTTTAGGCGTAAATACTAAAGTTTGGCCACTATGATAATGATTAGGGTACTGCGTCACATTCCAATCCGCAGCCAGATATCTTCTTACAACCTCTGCGACAACGTCATTAGGAACAGAAGGTGGAATAGTATAAGTTGTCCATTTCTCATGTCTTATTCTATCGACATGAAAAAACATATGCTCGTCTATTTTAGCTTCTAATTCAGTTACACTTGTTTCAAAAGCAACCTTATTATGTTCTGTAGCTTTTTGTTCTAATTCGCTGGGTTTAATTACCATTTTTAATTCCTCCTAATTAATTGATAAAAACTCGGATCTTTTTATCGTTTTTTAAATTCAAGATAGCCCCAAGCTTCATATTCTTCATCTGGTGCTGGGTCAGCAAAATCTACTTCCCAGCCTGCGTTTTGGTAGTCTGTAATTACTTGATTTAAGACCTTTTGGGGTAATTTCTCTCGCAAAGCATAGTCTACCCTATTTTTGCCTTTAAAGCTATTAAGAAGTTCTTCATCTATAAGTTTCTCAAGCTGCCGTACTTCTTGTCTTAATTGCTGATCCCGCCTCTCTTTTGCTTTTGTTTTTACATCTTCCGGTTTAATTACCATTTTTATTCCTCCTTCTTTAGTTTAAAGGTTAAATGTAAGTAACTATCTATTTTTGCTTAACCCTGCGGTTCGGAAGGTTTAGGCGTAAATACTAAAGTTTGGCCACTATGATAATGATTAGGGTACTGCGTCACATTCCAATCCGCAGCCAGATATCTTCTTACAACCTCTGCGACAACGTCATTAGGAACAGAAGGTGGAATAGTATAAGTTGTCCATTTCTCATGTCTTATTCTATCGACATGAAAAAACATATGCTCGTCTATTTTAGCTTCTAATTCAGTTACACTTGTTTCAAAAGCAACCTTATTATGTTCTGTAGCTTTTTGTTCTAATTCGCTGGGTTTAATTACCATTTTTAATTCCTCCTAATTAATAATAAAGCGAATTTTTCTTTTTTGCTTTATATGTTTTGTTGTACTAAATACTAGGGTTTTTAATTAATAGCTTTATTTACCTAGTACGTATTAAGTCTGGACTTGGCGGTCGCCTGCCTCGTCCAAACCCGACTCGGTTCGTAACACGGTTATCGTTGTTATTCCGTAGGGTTTGGCAACTTAACTATTATCTTACGAATAGCACAGCTCGGCAGGCAAATTTGACCACGCCAGCCCAGACTTAACTTAATACCTACTTTACCTAATAACATTTATAAATAACTGACTTAAAAAGGGTTTAAAATAATAATCATGAGGTAAAATAAAAATGAATAGGGAAGTATTTGCCTTTTGGGGAGGTTGGCTTTTAGGCGGTTCAGCTGGAATTGCCTTGGGTGTGGGAGCAGCAGCAATTTTATATGGCGGCGAAGTACAAGAAGCGCGGGTCTTTCCGCAAAATAATCAGCCTTCAATTATGAGAATTTATAATAGCGGAACAGACCACATCTTAGTCGAAAAAGGAAAAAGTAGCGATGGAAAAAGCACCTATATACCATTAGAAATTTATTTAAACCAGTTTGAACCTTTCTCCAATCGGGTTAAAGAAGAAAAAAGAATTAAGATTATTGTTGGCTGGGATCAAGAATTAAAGCTTAAATAAGCCAAATCTACCGGCCGTGTGTAAGAAGTCTACCAGTCTATTGGTTCAATACCTAACTCATAATAAG
>CAZKNU010000055.1:0-7948 GCA_964554235.1 uncultured Methanosarcinales archaeon
AAGATATTTCTAAAAAAATAAACCAAACACAGAATATTTAAATAATATTAACTAATAGGCATATTATGCCCTACAAATTCAGCCCATCAAGTGAAAAAAAGGAATAAAATGCCCCAAACCACCCTAACTGGCAAAGAATTACCAGAAGAAGACAGCATCTGGGCAGAAGGCACGTTCATGGAATCAGTAAGTCCAGAAGAAATGAAACTAAAAGAACGTACCATTCACATGAAGAATACCGAAGAAATGAATTACAACTGCAAACAATGCAACGTCAAAATCTCAGCTCACAATAAAGACTGGCATAATAATATGTGCGATAAATGTTTTGACAAGATGGTGGGCAATGATTGACACCACTTTAATCGATCGCTTAACCGTACTTGCCAACAAAGAAAAGAAAATAAAAGGGTTTAAGCGTAGATTAAGAGTAAAAAGGAAAATAATGGAAAAAGGAACATTACCATAAAAATAAGAAAAGATGATAATGAATACAAATTTACGGTCTTAAAATCGCATAAAGAACGCTTTGCATTGGCAGAAAAACTTAAAATTAACAATAGCGTATCGGCAGAAGGCATCCCAAAATTTAGAATGATCATTTGCACCAGATTAAAAGCGTTAGAAAAAGGAATTCAAGAAGGTAAACAAACTAAACTACCATGAAAGTCATTAAAACCTATGCTTTGAGTGAAGAATCAATAGAAAAAGATATTGACAACTTCATAAAGGAAGCCAAGAAAGGCGTTTTCCAATATGATTATAAGTATGGACAAGAAGGACTTAAAATCCTGAAAGCTTATTTTCGGATGCTCGAAGCAGGATTCAAACAGAATAATTTTACAGTAGCCAGAAATTGCTATAAAAAACTCTTATCTTTTCTTCTTCAAAAAGAATATGAATATTTCAACTATGAAGATATCATGTCCAAGTTCAACTCAGATAAAATAGTTGGTATTTATTTTACTTGCTTAATTAAAACCTGTTCCGTAGGAGAATTATTCCAAGAATATTTAGAATATCTCAAAATTAAAGAAGATTATTATTTTGAGTCTGCTGACAATGTTTTGCTTCATGAACTTTCCGAGAATGATTTCAACAAATTTATTTTATTAGTCAAAGAGCAGGCAGAAAAAGTCAAAGAGAAAGATTACGCCATGCACGATTTAATCTACTTCTTATTAGACTTGGCTAAATCAAATAAAAACAAAGAAGAGTATTGCCAACTATGCGAAAAGTATGAGAAAATAGTTGGAGAAGAACAAAAAGAGGAATTTAATAAAAAAGAGGCTGATTAAAATGTTCAAACCAAACTTTAAATATACCCAGCATATTGTCAATAATTTGCTAAAAATAACTCAAGCAAGAGAAACTATTCTCAGCGCTAAGCTTATCCCTAAATGGGAAGTGTCATTACGCAGAGATGCGTTAATCCGCTCCGCCCATGCTTCTACGGCTATTGAGGGTAACAAGCTTACTCTGGAAGAGGTCAGCCAATTAGCCCAAGGCAGAAAAATAACTGCCACCAGAAAAGAAAAGCAGGAAGTTCTCAATTATCTCCAAGTCTTAACCAATATTGAAAAGTACCATGAAGATGGCAAAATCACGGAGAAACTACTCTTAAAACTCCATAAAGACGTAGCTAAAGAAACTTTAGAAAATCCAGAACACGAGGGCGCATACAGAAAAGTCCAAGTGTATGTAGGCAATAAAATTACCGGTGAAGTTGTTTTCATGCCGCCAAAAGTGGAAGAAGTCCAAAAATTAGTCCAAAACCTCTTAGAATGGATCAATCAAGAAAAAGAACTCAATCCCGTTCTCTTAGCTGGATTAGCTCATTATGAATTTGTCAGAATTCACCCATTCGTGGATGGAAATGGACGAACTGCCAGAGCTTTGGCTACTCTTATACTGTACACCAGAGATTTTGACATTAAACGCTTCTTTGCGTTAGATGATTATTATGACAGCGATAGAAATGCTTACTATGCAGCATTAAAGACCGTTGATAAAAACATTTTAGACGCAACCAAATGGACGGAATACTTTACAGATGGGGTTCTGATTTCTTTAACCAGAGTAAAAGAGAAGATTCTTTCTTTTTCTATTAAAAGAACTGGTCCACAGATAGCTTTAACCGAAAAGCAGATGAAGATTATGGAGAAAGTGGTAGCTAATGGCAGAATTACCAGCGGAGAAATCCAAGAAATGTTCAAGATTAGCCGCCAAGCTGTCCATAAAGAACTCAAAAAAATGATTGAATTAGGCGTAATTGAACCTAAAGGGGAAAATAAAGCTATCTATTATGTAGCTAAAACTGGTTGACGGAACGGTTGACGCAAGAGTTGACGCAAAAATGACCTACAAATTCTCCCCATCATCCCTAAGCTTACTAAAAGACTGCCCTAGATGTTTCTGGCTTCAATTCAATAAGAATATTAAACGACCAGATTTAATCTTTCCCTCTCTACCGTCAGGCATGGATAAAATTCTTAAAGAGCATTTTGACAGATTTATGAAGAAAGGAGAACTTCCGCCGGAATTGAAAGAACTAAAAGGCAAAGTTAAGCTCTTTGATAACGAAGAATTACTAAAAGTCTGGAGAAGCAACTTTAAAGGAATTCAATGGGCGGACAAGAAAAGTAATCTTATCCATAGAGCAATTGATAATTTATTGCAAAAGAAAAATAAACTTATTGTTTTGGATTACAAAACCCGCGGCTTTCCATTAAAAGAAGATACACACGAGCATTACCAGGATCAGATGGATATTTATAATTTCTTGTTAAGAAAGAATGGCTATGAAACGGAAGAGTATACTTATTTACTTTTCTACCATCCGCATCAAGTAGAACCCAATGGCCATGTTTGTTTTAATACCGATTTAGTAAAAATTAATGTTAATATTAAGAACGCTGAGAAGATTTTAAAAAAAGCAGTTAAAGTTTTGGAAGGAAAGATGCCCAAAGCTTCTAAAGAATGCGGATTTTGTAAATGGGTAGATGATTGTAAGTGTGAGATAAAATGAAAAACTATGAGCAAGTTATCAAAAAAATAAAAGAAACTTCAATCAAAATAGCTAGGAGAGAAGTTTCAAAAGCATATGTTGATTATTACACTTGTTGGGAGAAAGAAGAAATAGCAAGATTTGTTAGAGAAGAAGATATGATCATTATTGATAAATACTTTGTTGATTATGGGACTGGTGATTTTATTGAAACGCTTATAACTCATGAATGTTGTCATCTTTTAGTTGGTGGGCATAATAAAGAATTTCAAAATTTATTTACAACAGTTAAAAAAAATTGCCACTGGGACGCTAGTATGCACCCCGACTTTCTTGTAATTAAAGATAAATTAATTGCAAATAAAATTTTAGATGAGGAAGGAAACTGGAAGAAACAAATACCACCAGAGAATAAAGAAGTTAAAAAATACGTTTTATCACAAATGGCTGAGCAAGATAAACATTTACTTGATTCTTAATACAAAATTTATTTCTTTGTTTATTAATTTATTTCAATTCCTTCCTTTCAATCTCCCCTTTCAACTGCACAACAAACTTCTCCACTGCTAAACCAAAAACAACTTTACCATCTCTACTGCGCACAGCTAAATTCTTCTTTTCAACTTCTTTGTCGCCAATAGTAACCATGTAATTTACTTTTTCTAATTGCGCATCCCGGACTTTTTTGCCAATCGTTTCGGTGCGGTCATCTAGTTCAACGCGGATTCCTGCATCTTTTAATCTATCCATAATTTTAGCGGCAAAAGGAATATTGCGGTCAGTAACGGTTAAAACTTTGACTTGCACTGGACTCAACCATAACGGGAAATGCCCGTTCAAATGCTCAGTAACCACACCAATAAAACGTTCAATTGACCCATAAATAACCCGGTGCAGCATGATCGGCCGTTTAGCTTTGCCTTCTTTATCAGCATATTCTAAATCAAACCGTTCCGGCATGGCCATATCTAATTGAATGGTGGAACATTGCCAAGTACGGCCTAAAGAATCTTTTAAATGGAAATCAATTTTTGGCCCGTAGAAGGCGCCCTCGCCTTTGTTGATTTTATAAGCCGTCTTCCGATGTTTCAAAACCTTCTCTAAAGCACTTTCAGCTAAATCCCAACTTTTATCACTGCCCACCCTTTTTTCCGGACGGGTAGACAATTCAATGTGGTCTAAAGTTAAATCAAAAACAGCAAACATCTCTTTAATAAGATCAATAATATTCCCAACTTCTGCTTCAACCTGTTCTTCCGTGCAAAAGATGTGGGCATCATCTTGGGTAAATTGAATTACCCTAAACAGCCCGGCTAAAACTCCTGATAATTCCTGCCTATGCACAATTCCCAATTCTCCTACTCTCAAAGGCAGATCTTTATAGGATTTAGATGAAGATTTGTAAACTAACATCCCTCCGGGACAATTCATCGGCTTAACGGAAAAATCCCTTTTCTCATATTCGGTCAGGAACATGTTTTCCTTAAACTTAACCCAGTGCCCCGACAATAGCCATAACTTTTTATCCATGATTTGAGGAGTAGAAATTTCTTGATAACCATTTCTGCGATGAATCTCCCGCCAATAATCAATCAGCAAGTTTTTGATTAACAGGCCTTTGTTATGCCAGAAAACCATCCCGGGAGCAACTTCATTAAAACTCCATAAATCCAGATTTTTTCCAATAATGCGGTGGTCATTTTCTTTCAGTTTAGAGGTATCTAATCTGGACCTGGAAATTTGATTTAATAAATTTTTAATTTCCTGCTCGGTTAATTCTTTTTCCTCAACTTTGCCTTTTCCTTCCGCGCTGAATTCCCGGCTTAATTCTGACAGGGGATGACCTTTACAGGAAAGAGTAAAAGATTTATACCAGCCAAAAGGCGCCCGGGTAACGGAAAATTTCTCTGCAAGAAGCTTTTCTGCGTCTTTCAGCAGATTTTCAGCAAACTGGGGATTAGATAAACTGGAACTTAAATGTGCATAGGGATAAAGAACGATTTTTTTGGCATTAACCTGCTGAGCAATATTCTTGATTTCCTGAACATATTTTTCCGTTACTGCTTTTAGGTTATTTTCATCCTTTTTTTCTACTGCCGTAAAAACAACTAAACATTCTTCTACGCGGTGCTTGCCTTCCTTAATGCCTTCTTCGGCCGTTTTAAGGGCTTTCTTCTTAGATTCAAATTCAATGAAATCGGCATGAATTGTTAATATTTTCATCTTAACTGCTGAAAGTTCTTCTTTATTTAAAAAATATACGGAAAAAATTAGTTTTTGAAACTATTTAAAAACCATATCTGAGCAGTATCAAAACAAAAAACTTCTTAAAGCCAAAAAGTATTCCTTAATAAATGACTAAAAAAGAAACCATTATCGTATTTAGCGCCCATCCGGACGATTTTGTGATTGGGGCCGGCGGAACCATCAAAAACTACCTTAAAGAAAAGAAAAAAGTTATCTCGGTAGTCTTTTCTTTGGGAGAAAAATCACATATCTGGCTGAAAGATAAAGTAATTAAAGATATGCGCAAAAAAGAAACTTTAGATGCAAATAAAATAATTGGAGATAAAAAGAATAAAGTTATTTTTTTGGATTTAGGAGACCAAAACATAGATTTAGATTATCAAAAAGAAAATTGGGAACCTAAATTATTGGCTTTGCTCAACCAGAAAAAACCAACCAAATTATTTACCCACAGCAATGAAGATCCTCATCCGGACCATAAGGCGGTCCATAAAATTACTTTAGAACTTTATGAAAAAATGGAAACTAAACCCGAATTATATATTTATTCCGTCTGGAATCCGGTTTCTTTTAAAACCGAACATCCTGCTTTTTATGTTGACATTTCCAAAACTTTTTCAGTAAAATTAAAAGCTTTGGGTGCCTTCAAAAGCCAAAAAGTCCATATTATTTATCCGTTTTTCCTGCTTTTGGTTAAAGCCATCTGGGATGGATTTAAAATCAGGAAAAGATTTGCTGAAAAGTTTTTCAGAATTAAATAAATAGAAAGGAACGAACACGCTTAAAATGGCCGACAAACCAAAATTATTGTTAGTGGCGGACACGTATTACCCTAAAGTAGATGGCACTTTAAAATTCATTGAAGAATTCATGAAACGCACACAGGATAATTTTGAAATATCTCTGCTAGTGCCTAATTACGGAGTGAAAAAAGGCCGCAATGTTACTTACATCGAACCGTCAAAAATAATTAAAATGTCTGATTATCCTTCTATTAAATTTTCATTTAAGAATTTCAGCCGGATCAAAAAAGCAGTTAAAGAAGCAGATATTATTTTTGTCCAGGGGCCGGCTTTGATCAGTTATCTGAGCATTCATTATGCCCATAAATATCATAAAAAAACCGTTTTTTATCTGCACACTATCTCTTGGGAATTACTTGAAAAATTCTTGCCGAGTATTATTAGCAAACTCTTTTCTAGAATTATTAAGAAAATATCCATTTCATTTTATAACCGCTGCCAGGGAATTTTTGTTCCTTATTACGACTTAAAAGATTATTTGATTAAAGAAGGCGTTAAAACCGAAATCATCACGGCTCGGTTAGGGGTTGACATTGATCTATTCCATCCTCCCCATGACAAACAATTGAGCAAGAAAAAAATTAAAATTGGCCCGGATAAAAAAGTCATTGGTTATGTCGGCAGAATCTCTAAAGAGAAAAACACCCATCTGCTGCTGGAAGGATTTAAAAAACTGGAAAAACAAAAAAATTATTTTCTGTTGATGGTGGGAGATGGGCCGGAAAGCCAAACCAAAGAATTTAAAGAGAACCCCAATTGTAAAGTCACTGGTTTCGTTAATAATGTTCAGGATTACCTTAAAGCAATGGATATTTTTGTCATGCCCAGCTTAACGGAAACCACTTCTTTAGCAACTTTAGAAGCGATGGCTTCCGGCTTACCGGTTATTGCCACCAAAGTGGGCTTCATTAAACATTATTTAGTAAAAGACCATAATGGGCTTTTTTTCCCTAGAAATAGTTCTACCCTGCTTTCAGTAAAAATCAATCAGCTGCTGCAAAATAAAGAATTAAGATTAAAATTAGGGCAAAATGCCCGTAAAACGGTGGCTTATGCCTTTTCTTGGGAACGATCAATTAACCGGATTAAGAAACTGCTGCTGAATACCTATTTGAAATGAGCGGGTTATTAGTGGCAGGTTTATTTTAAGTTAAAAGCTTAAAAATTCTTTTTTAGTTTTGGAAGAAGTAATTTTAAATCAGGAGAGAGGGGGTATTTTTCTAATTGCATAATCGGCAAATAATCAAATTTCTCAAAAATATTTGGCTCATTAACGATGGGAGTTCCAGATTTTATTCTGGTGATAAATTTATTTGCAATCGCCAACCTACCATCAGGAATTTTAAATTCAACCTTATCAAAGTAAGTTAATTTTTCAATTTTTATATTTTCACCTAATTCTTCATACAATTCTCTTTCTGCGGCTTTTTTTAAATCCCCTAAAGTAGGTTTATTAGGATTAGAACACTCCTCGAGATTAACCTTTCCACCCGGTGTTTCGTAATGTTTGTGGTCTTTTCTATACAAAAGTAAAACTTCTTTTTTATCATTAATAATTAAGCATCCCGACAATACCAGCTTACCTTGTTGTTTTGCATACATATCTTATAAAAGACTTAATCATTTTATAAAGTTAAGCCCGTACCCGATTTTGGTGAAAATCTTAAAAAGTCGCCTTGGCCGTTCGACAAGTGCTCCAAAAGACGCAATTTTGAGATGGAGCATCTACCAATTCTCATTTAGGATAGCAGTTCTTGTCTCACATCTTGGCCTAGGCGGTGGCTCTTAGGACAGAGCCCGTGAGGAGTTTATATTTTTAATATACTACTATTTAAACCCCTAACCAAAACATATATAAAATATAAGCAAAATATTTAAAAATAAAGCGCAA
>CAZKNU010000056.1:0-7828 GCA_964554235.1 uncultured Methanosarcinales archaeon
AAATAATTTAAAAACAAAATATTAAAAAATTAATTGCACTGGCAGCTGCTACCTACTTTTTTAGCTAGTTCTCCTAGTTTTTTAGTTAATTCTTTAGCAGTAACGGGGTCAATCCGAGTAGTAACATCTTCTTTTTCTTCTTCTTGGTAAACTGCTACTAAATTTATTAAGTCCCTAACTAAATCTTCTGCGCTTTTAACACTTTTGGGCGAACAACAGCAGCTGGGGCTGTTACTTGACTTGCTTTTTTTCATTTTCCAATCCTCCGTTGACAAACTTTAAAACTTAACTTAAAATGTTTCTTTTCCTAAATCTGTTTCTTTATAACAGATATAAACTTTTCGTTCTAAAAGACAACTTTTATTGGGATTTTATTGAAAATTTCCTGGAAGTTTGTTTACCTGCTTGAGAAAATCACCAAAGTTATCGCAGCGCTCATAAAAATCTACTAAAGCCTTGAAATATGCACCATACGACGTAAAGAAAGCCAGGGCTGCATTATTAAAACCTTCATTTAATCCAAAATCAAAGGCTTCCAGGTAGAGGGGATTCGAGATAATCTTCCTAAAATTTCTCTCCATTTGCGCAAACATCCCGGCTCGTTTCTTCTCAAATTCTTCTCGATTAAGAGTATTAGCATCCCCATAAAATGCTCTAAATGTGGATAGCCAGCGGCTTAAAGCATTATGGGTGCGTCTCATCTCTGTTAACTGTTCTTTTACCAATTGCGCACCCATCAAAGGGTTGGTTGTTGCTTTTCCAAACTCTTTAAGAAGAATGTACCCGGAAGCTTCTGCTAATGATTCTTCCAACCGCGGGTTTGAATGAATCTTTCGATAGCCGTAATGAAATACCGTTGCATGCAATCCTTCATGCGCAACTGTACTTACCAATTGGGCTGGATTTTGTCTCAGGTGAGCTGGTCTTAAGAGATTTTTGGCTAATGCAAAATATGAATGAAGTTTTATTATGTAATGCTCTAAATCAGGGTCTTTATCTTTCATTTCTTGATAAGATTTGAGAAATTTCTTTAGTGTGGTTTTATTCTGCACTATGGAAATAATTTGACGGTCGGGAAAGCAAGTTCTTTTTGCCGTTGACAGAAGATAAACAGGCATGTCCCTATTTTCGTAACTGCGATAACATTCGCCATGGCAAGTTCCAAACAAGGTATCGTACTGAAACTCAAAAACCATTCCTTCCGATTCTGCAAATTGCTGGAACTCCCTTACTAGAGATAATTTTGCCTCCAAAGTCGAATCTTTTTGCATTTTTTTTATTTCACGCCTTTTTTTCTTTAAGTTCAGCGCCTAAAATTTAACGCCAAAGAAATTAGACTTAACCAAAATTAAATATCAATCAGCACCTGCGCCTGCCAGCCACCAATAATTTTCTTGACTTCAAATAAATGCATAGTGATGGCTTTAACGTCAACTTTAGGATCGTGCTTAGCATTATCTAATTTTTCGCCATGCGCTTGACAGGTCAATTTGAATAATCCGCTTTTTTCTTCAATCTTTAGCTCAAACTTGCTGAAGATTAACTGCTGGGAGTCTTTGTAAAAAACTAAATCGTCCAAGAAATCAAATAAAATATTTTCTACACTTTTGCCCTCTTCGGTAATTGCGATCATTTCTGTTGGCTCTATTTTGGAAAGATCAACCTGAGAATTTTCTAATGCAAAAGCGCACTGCTGGAACAGTTCTTCTAAAGTAGGTGCTTCTGCCTGAAATAACACATCCGCAGTATGTTCAATGTATTTGTAGGAAGGTTTCATTTTTATTCAACTTATCAAGCTCTTTTGTTCCAAACTGATAAATTCTTCTTATTCGACTTATTCTACGGCAATTTTTCCATTAATCCAGCTACTTTTTCTTCTAGGTTTACAACATCTGCAACATCAACGCCAAAAACTGGTACATAATCCATTGGAACTTTCATTTCTTCAACAAGTTTGTCTTCTTTATATGCTTTGATAATAAACCCTAAATGGATTTTATCATTAATATGGTGGGGGATATAAACTTCAATTTTGTATCCTCGTTCTTCAAACGTAGAATACAATTCAAGACCAGTAGTTTTATTTTTCTCAAAATCTTTGTACGCTTTTATAGCTGCCAAGCAGGCCTCTTCTCTGGTTTTACCGGTGCCAGGCAAAGAAATATTAACGATGTCGCCCAATCCTAAGGTACTAACGTCGATTTCCTTACCTGCTTTTTTTTCAATTTTTTCTAATTCTTTAATACTGCCGGCTGCCGCCATATAATTACCTCGCTTGCAATTATCTAGCTTGCCAAATTCTCGAATCCAAATTCCTTCATTGTAGGCATTATTATAAATTTCGATTAATCGCTTCATAATTTTATCTTTAGACATTTTGAATACCCCCTAACAACTAGGAATATAATTCTTTAACTAACTATTAATATAACTAAAAGAGATTTATATTTAAATATTGTTAATAAGAAAGTAAGTAAAAATTAAGAAAGCCAGTAAAAATGCTCTGTTTACAATTTTTCTAAAACCGCTTTAATTCTTCTCACCCCGGCGGCAGAAGATTCCTCTTTAATAATTTTAAATTTACCCAATTCCGCAGTATTCTTTGCATGCGGCCCCATACAAATTTCTTTGGAATAATCTCCAACAGTGTAAACGGAAACTTTAGGAGGATATTTAGCACCAAATTCACCATGCGCTCCTGAGCTTAAAGCTTTTTCTAAAGGTAATTCTTCTCTCTTAACTTCTATGGCGGATTTAATTATGTGGTTCACTTCATTTTCAATTTTTTTAATTTCATCAGGAGTTAATTTTCGATCAAAATTAAAATCAAATCTTAATCGTTCTGGAGTAATATTGCTGCCTTTCTGTTTGATATCTTCTTTTAAAATTTTCCGTAAAGCTTCATTCAGCAGATGAGTGGCCGTATGCAATTTTCTAGTTTCTTCAGAAGCATCGCTTAGGCCGCCCTTAAATTTCTTTTCTGCTCCGACTCGAGAAAGTTCTTGGTGTTTTTCATATTCTTTTTTAAAACTAGGTTTATCAACTTTAACTCCTTTCTCAGCTGCTAATTCTTCCGTCATCTCAATAGGGAAGCCATAACTTTGAAATAATAAAAACGCTTCTTTGCCTGAGATCTCTTGGGAACGAGAAGCTATCTTTTCAAACTCTTTCAGACCATTTTCTAAAGTAGAATTGAACTTGTGTTCTTCTTTCTCCAACTCCGATAAGATTTTAGCATAATTCTGTTGTAATTCAGGATAAGAAGATTTATACTCTTTGACGATGATTTCTGCAATCTGCACTGTGAAACATCCTCCTATTCCAATTAATTTTCCTAAGCGAATGGCTTTGCGGATCAATCTTCTCAAGATATATCCTTGATCTACATTAGAAGGAACAACTCCATTAGGATCTCCGATTAAGAATACAGCAGCACGCAGGTGGTCTGCAATGATGCGCATATTAGAAGTTTCAGATTCGTATTTCTTTTTACTCAGTTTTTCAATTTCTTTGATCAGTGATAAAAATAAATCCGTTTCATAAGCACTCTTCTTTTCAGATAATATGGCCAAAATTCTTTCAAAGCCCATGCCCGTATCCACATTTTTTTGCTTCAACACTGCTAATTTTCCTTTGGCAGTCTTATTGTAAGCCATAAATACATTATTCCAGATTTCTACCCAGCGATCATCCTTGGCATCAAACTTTTTCGGTGCTTCTTTATCACCCGTCCAGTAAAATATTTCTGTACTTGGACCACATGGCCCCGTATCTCCAGCACTCCAAAAATTATCTTTTCCCAGATAAGCAACTCTTTCTTTAGAAACACCTAAGCTTAACCACAATTTAGCGGACTCTTCATCTTTAGGAACCTCATCATCGCCTTTGTAAACAGTAAAAGCTAATTTACTTAAAGATAAGTTCAACCAGTTTTTACTGGTCAGAAATTCAAAGCTCCATTCGATTGATTCTTTTTTGAAGTAATCGCCCAAACTCCAATTTCCAAGCATCTGAAAAAAAGTATGATGAGTATTATCTCCTATATTATCAAAATCAACCGTTCGTAAACATTTCTGAACATTTGCTAAACGAGTTCCTAAATGGTGTTTTTGTCCTAATAAAAACGGAACTAAGGGTTGCATTCCGGCAGTATTAAATAATACGGAAGGATCATTTTCAGGAATCAAAGATGCAGAAGGAATGATAACGTGTCCTTTTTTCTTGAAAAAGTCCAAATATTTCTTTTTGAGCTCTTTAGCTTTCATGAAAACAAGAAACCGCTTATGGTTTTTATATATTTCTAATCAAATGCTGTTTTTAGGCGCAATTTATATTATTTTAGTTTAATCTAGCAAAAATTATTTCTTTGATTCATCAGAAATAATTTTATTCATTTTTTCAATAATTTTTTCAATCTCTTTTTGGGACTTGCCGTGCGCCAACAAGCCTTCTTCAATAGTTTCAAAATGCGCCGCCCCGCAGCCAAGGCAATGAAAGCCTTCTTCAAAGAGAATTTCTGCTGCGCGGGGATAATTAATTATCAAATCTCCAAGCTTCATTTCCTTAGTGATTATCGGTTTCATTTTTCAACCTCATTATAACCTATATTCATCCCTTTTCTTATTTAAAAGTTCATTACAGCGGTCACATTCCTCCTGATTAGCAAAAAAATTAAATCGGCAATCAATTTCTTCTTGAGCGGTTCTGGTTTCTATGACCATTAAATCCACTTTGCCGTCACGCGGTTGAAGCACCTCGCCTAACTTTATCTTTCCATCATAACATTCCCTGTTCTCGACAGGCCCCGTATAAAATAAATAATCAGCGGATTTGCCTCCTGATTTAACCAAGCGATAATAAAGATAAGAATTGCCCGCAGTTGAAATGCTTTTAGCTGAAAAATCCTTATCTCTTATTTGAGCCTCCTGCGCCGTGTTTACCAGCACCATCGGCTGGTAAGAAGCAATAGTCTGAGCAGCCATTACTCCGGCAAGAGCGGTTCCTCCAATTACTGACTCCCAATTTTCTTTAATTACTTCCCAAAGCTTCATGTTATTTTAATTTAAAGCTTTAATTTAAAAATGTTGTGGATATATGCTGGTTGCAGTTTATGCAGTATCTCTTAACAGCATCATATTAAACTAAAACTCTCCCAACTGTTTCTGCTGTTTTTGAAGCATGATTAAACTAGAAATCGTTTTAAAATCCACTTTCATCTCTTTTAACATTTGCGGATTTCTTCCTGAATATAAATAAGAAGCGGGGTGAATTACCGGAACAACTTTGATTTCCTGTCCGTCAAAAATAACGGAATGAACTTTTCCACGCATGGATTTAATTCCATTCTTTCCCAGAATCCTTTCCGTGGCAAAATTGCCGATAGTAACAATAACCTTTGGCCGCATGATTTCTATCAGCTTATTCAGCCGTTCCCGGCAGTTTTCTATCTCGTCTTTAGCGGGATTGCGGTTATTAGGGGGGCGGCAAAGCACAGTATTGGTAATGAAAATATCTTCCCGCTGCAAATTGGCAGAAGTTAACAATTCATTTAATATTTTTCCGGACATGCCACAAAAAGGAAGGCCTTGTTTGTCTTCATTAGCTCCGGGCGCTTCCCCAATAAAAAGTATTTCAGCTTGTTCATTGCCGCAGCCAAAGACTACTTTAGTTCTGCTTTTAACTAATTCCGGACATTTCTGACAGGATAAAATTTCTGCTTTTAATTCATTAAATTTAGACATGTAAAAAATAAAATTAACAGAACTATATAAGAATTATTCTTTCTTAGTGTATTCAGTGTAATGGCATTTACCGCAAACAATTCGGTTTTTATGTTTTCCCATAAACATTCCGGGGCCGCATTTAGGACAGGTTCGGTTTTTTCGTTCAATTTTAGATCCAGAAATAACATACAGCGCGCTAAGCCGAACCCCTTCTTTTTTCTTAGCTGGCCCTTTGTTTTTATTATCTTTGGTTGCTGGTTTTCCCATAATGATTATCTCCTTAAATTATTATTCTTAAGCAGCAGCTGTTTCTTCTGCAGCTTTTCCAGCTGCTTTTTTTGCTTCCTCTGCTTTTTTCTTTAAATGCGCTGTGACTCTTTCAGCTTTATTTTTAGCGCTGCTATCTTTGTAAACATAAGCTAAAAAATTGGCGGTATGACGGCTAAATTTGGTGCCGATTCTTTTTATGATTATTTTATCTGCACTGGTTTTAAATTCTTTAGCAAGAGCTTCAGCAAGTTGAACATTAGCTGGAGTAGCGCCTGTAAAATCTAAAGTGCCGGTTAATTCTAGTCTATTTAAGAAAACATTTTCTTTCTTTTCATTAAGTTTTAATTCCATGATGATTTACCTGATTTTAATGGCATATTCACCTTTTAATTTTATTCCTAATTTCTCAGCAATAGTGGATCTTTGAACATCAGTAACATATAATCTTCCTTGCCAAGTGTTGGTAAAATTGGTTGAAGCACAATTAGGACAAGCCGTTCCTTCAACAAATAATTTGCATTTTCGACAGGCTTTCTTTTTAGACATTTTTATTCCTTTTCCTCTTTCTTTGATTCTTTTTTGCCTTCATACTGCTGGTCAACAAAGTAGGTTGAATTTTGCGGGTGAGCAGTCCCTTCCCACTTGCGTTCAATTAGCAATTCTTCTCCTGCCGGATTATTTATAGTATTTGTAGTTGGAAGCAATTCATGCCCAACTATATCAACATGCCTTAATGTATTAGCGGGAAGAAAATAAACACCAACGTCTCTCACTTCTTGCAGGTGAGCAATCCCCTCCCATTTGCGTTCAATCCTCAATTCTTCTCCTGCTGGATTATTTATAGTAGTTGTAGTTGGAAGTAGCTCATGCCCTAATTCATTGTATACTAAATCACCATCATTGTATACCAAATCACCAAGATAGGGTTCCGGCTTTTGAGGCAACGCCATCATTCCTTCCATTCCTCGTCCATATCGACGAGCCCCGTAGCCTTTTTTGCTAATCTGCTTTAATTGTTCTCTTATCATTTCTTTTTCTAATAGATCACGATAACTTCTAATAGCAGCTAACCCTAGCATTCCTGTTATGCTGATTTCCATTGCATTAACAGCCAACGTTAATATTTTTTCTATGTCGATTTCCTCCCCTTCAAATCGGCAAGGCCCGCGGTTTTTTTTGCTAACCAATTTTTATTCCTTCTTCCCTTTTTTCTCTTCTTTAGCTGGTTCTGTGTCTTTAGCTGTATCTTTAGCAGTTTCTTTCTGTTGTTCCAGCCATTCTATTTTTCCTAAACCTTCTTGTCGCATGCTTAATCCTATTTTTGGATTATTTAAATCTTTATAACTTACGGCAATAATTCTAGCTTTACATTTATCTCCTACTTTCAAAGATTGATTGGATTTTTTTCCTTGTAAAACTTTGTCTTTACTGAATGAAACAAAATCATCCATACTTTGAGAAATGTGCACCATGCCTTCTACTCCGCCAAGGTCGATGAATGCGCCGAAATCAGTAATATCTCTTATTTTTCCGTAAACTAATTCATTAAGTTCTGGTCTAAAAGTAAGCAAATCGAATTCAGTTTCATAATAACCTGCTCCGTCGCCGGGAACAATAACTCCTTCTTTAACTTCTCCGACATCAATAACATTGATTACAAAACCTAATTCTTTAGAAACAAAATTTTCATAGCTAGAAGTAATATTTTTAAGAACTGCGTCTTTCTTATTTAGGTTAAACATCTTAGGAGGAACCCTAATATGGTCTTTTACTCTTACTTTGTAGAACATGGGGGTTTATTTAGGTGGCTTATTTATAAAGGTTTTGGTTGGGTT
>CAZKNU010000057.1:0-7657 GCA_964554235.1 uncultured Methanosarcinales archaeon
ATAATAATCATAAAAAATAAATAATTAAACAAATAATTAATAACAAAATAATTAAAACAATAATAAACAAATAGAATAAAAAATTAAAAAATGGAAATTAATTTTATCATCGGCTTTATCGGCATGGTTTTTATTTTGCTGGCTTTTATCTTAGATGAATTCTATAAAGAATGGAGCCAGAATACCATTAAATATAATTTAATTAATATTCTTGGTTCGGGAGTGTTAGTTTATTATGCAATTACCCTGAACAGCTGGCCTTTTATTCTTTTAAACAGCGTTTGGTTTGTAGGCGCAACGGTTAAATTGATTAAAATTGCTAGAAAATAGTTGCGAAAAAGAAGTAGACTGGATCCTAAACCAGTTCTAACAATCGGCGTAAAGGCATATAATTCTTAATTTTTCTAATTTTTTCATAACGGTAAAAATTAAATTCTATAAATAGATTATTGCCCTTTCTTACGGCAGAACTGTCATACACCAGTAAATCATCTATGGTTCTTCCAGCAACATAAGCCAGAATGGTTCCTCCATCTCTAAAGGTAATCTCTGCTTTCTCGACCACTTTAAAATCTTCTTTGCTTTTCTGGATGATTGGCAGATTGTCGATTCCCATTTTTTAGAGTAAACAAATTAGATAGTTCAACTAAACACTAACACCAGCCCTAAAACTAACATTACTGCCCTAATAAAGAAATTTAAGATTTGAACATAATGTTTTTTCCACATCGTTTCTTTTGCATCCGAGACTTTATTGCGGGCAGCATGTGCTTCTATGTTCTGGCGGATAAAATTAAATGCAGCTAATAGAATAACAAAAAGCAAGATCAAAATTAAACTGTAATAAAATATTAAAGGCAGAATAACTGACTTCATGAAATATCCGGTAAATACATCTCTTAATAGGAAAAAAAGATTATTGGCTCCGGCAAAAGTAAATAAAGCGCTGATAAAACCAATCAGGAATACGCCCGGATAAGACAGTATAAATATAGCTGCGGATTTAAAGTACTCATGGTAATCTTCTGGAACTTTTTTAATCAAAGAATGCCACGTTTTAAAGAAAGCATTGATTCCCACGATTGCAAAAATAATTGCAGCAAAACCAACTAATTTATAAAAATAAAGATAGGGGCCGTAATTATTTAACCAATTGAATAAGCCCATACCAAATAAGCTATAAGCTAAATATACCCCAAAAATAAAGAGGGCGCCTTTCTTCAATACGTCTTCCCGTTCTTCGATTAAAGTAACTATTGCTAATAAGATTAACAGCAAGGCAATCATTCCGGGAGTAAATAAATTATTTACTGCAGCTTTAGTAACGGAAAAAAAGTTAAGTGTTTTAAGTACATTCAGCGGTTCTCCTTTGCCGATAACACCAATGGGTTTTTCTTCCGGCAAGGGGCAGGGAGCATTATAATTTTTTTTAATGGTTTCTTCTAAAAATGAATTAATTGAATCTACTCCAATAAAATAACTTCCGCTGATAAACAATGCAGGGATATTTTTTTCTTTGATATTATAAGCATTAAAGTAGTCCTGCAGTAGTTTATAGTTTTGATAATTATGATATACTTCAAATTTTTCTACCTTTAATTGAGGATATTTTAAGGTTAGACCGGTAAAATAAGATTCCAAAGAAACACAATTTTGGCATTCTTTAGCATAGAAATAATAAATGCAGCTGGTTACGTTTGGGTTTAAATTCCCTGCCTGGGAAACAGCAGCTTCATTGTTTTCAACTGCGCCCGTAGGAAGTTCAGCACCAGTTAGCGTACCGGCATCAGTAAGCGCCCCAGTATCCATTGCAACAACATCTGCGTCTGCAGCATTGACAGCAGAGAAAAGAATTAGAAAGACTAGTAAACTAATTAAAATTACATTAAAACGCTTATTTTTGAACATTTTTTCCTCAGCTTTTTTCTGCTTTTATAATTTGTTCTTATGAAACCTAAGTTGTTTATATAATACTTATATAAGGCTTAAATTATATATAAACGTTTTGTTTGGCTTTTATTTATTAAATGCTTGCTTGACTTGTATTTATTAAAGATATAATTGTCCAGAAATTACATCTTTAGCTATAAATCACATAATTTAAATAGAAATTTATTATTTTTAAATAATAATAATAATAATAATAATAAACAAGCGGGGTTTTTAAAAAATGGTTATTGAACTAACAGCAAAAAACTTTAAAACGGAAGTCCTTCAGTCCAAGCTTCCAGCAATTGTTGATTTTTGGGCTTCCTGGTGCGGGCCTTGTAAAATGTTAACCCCCATCTTTGAAGAGGTTAGCAGAGATTATTCTGGAAAATTAAAATTTGTCAAAATTTCTACGGAAGAGGTTCCGGCCATCGCGGAAGAGTATGGGGTGATGGGAATTCCCTGCCTGATTATTTTCAACCAAGGCGAAGAAATGGACCGCATCATTGGCTTTGCCCCTAAAGAAGTTTTAAAGCAGAAAATTGATGCAATTTTGGAAAAAGTTTAAAAACTAGCTGTTTATAACTAATTCTAAGCTAACCGGACGGAAATTTAATGGAAATGATAAAAATAGCTCAAGGTGCAGAAGCCATATTGCATTCAGACAACAGTAAAGTTATCAAGGAAAGATTTAGCAAAAGCTATCGGCTTCCCCATTTAGATGAATCTTTGCGCAAATTCAGGACCAGAAGAGAAGCAAAAATTCTGCAAAAATTGGAAGAATTACAGTTCCCTGCTCCCCATTTACAGGAATTCTGTGATAAAAGAATGTCGGTGGTAATGGATTTTGTTCCGGGAGAAAAATTAAAAGATCTTCTGCTGCAAGGAGATAATTATCAGCAATTAGCTAGAGAAATCGGCCAGAAAATCGGCCGGCTGCATCAAAATAATATCATTCATAACGATTTAACCACTTCCAATATGATCAAACATGCAGAAACCGGAGAAATAAACTTAATTGATTTTGGCTTATCTTTCTTCTCAGAAAAAATTGAAGATAAAGCCGTAGACTTATCTTTGTTAGACCGGGCTTTGGAGAGCACTCATTATGATTTATATCCCGCTGTTTTTGAAGAAGCTCTGGAAGGATATAAAGAAGAATGTCCCGAAGCAGCAGCAGTCCTAAAAAGATTTGAACAAGTGAAGAAAAGGGGCAGGAATAAGAAATAATTATTTTAGTTGGTTTTTTAATTTTTGTTAAAAATAATTTTAAGATAAAAATAATAACTGTTCTTTAATATCCTCTCAGAAAGCGCAGCAAGGCTGTGGGGTTTTTTGCTTTCTGAAGCATTTTCTCTTCAACAGATTCATAATTTGCATTTTTAAAAATTAAATCTTCCAAAGCTTCACAAGCGAATCCATCATTTAAATAACCTTTCTTTTCCGCGCAGGAAATTTCTTCCGCTAATTTTAATTGCCGCCTTCGGGGAGAAATGATTTTCCCTTTGTCAATTACATACAGCTGGGGAATTCCGCCCACGCCCTTATTTCTTTCGGCAGCAGCGGCAGTTGCCTGCAGCAAAACCATTACTCCTATTACAGGATTAACTTCTTGTTTTTCAGTTTCATCCATATTCTTAAAGAAATCATGCATAATTACGTCTGCCAAACCTTCTCCTGACCCGATAGTTTCATAAGAAGGGGAAATTAATCGGGTCTTTTCTGGCTTTAAAGAGATTAATTGAAGACCAATTCCGGTTTGATCATAGCTTAAGGTTAGAAAATATTCATCTAGTTCATTAAAATCTTTTAGGATATTCTTTTGTTTTCCAACTAACTGTTCTTCCCACTCTTTTTGGCAGGGATATTCTCCTGGAGGGGCAACTAACTCTAATTTAAATCTTCTGTTAAGATAATCTTCTTTATATTCTTTAATGATATTTTCCACAAAATCTCGAAAATCATACTTAGTAACAATTTTTTCTTTTTCGTTAGCAATAGTTTCTGATATTTTTGTTGTGATTTCATAAATCGGGCCGGTATCGCCTGTCCCGCCAAAAATAAATTTAGAATCTTTATTGCATTGAAATAAATGGAGTTTGGTGCTGAGAAGATATTTAGTTGAAGGAGTGGAAATCTGCCGGTCAGCAATAATTGCTCCTGAATTTTGGTTAAATTTTGCAGCGCAAATCACGGTCATAATGATAATGAATAAGAGGCGAAATATAAAGATTTATGCGATTAAAGAGATAAATGCTTTTTAGGGTATAATAAGCGCTTCTGATAAAATAAATACCTTCTGCTCAAACCCATTTGGTAGCAATAGTTCCCGGCCCTCTTCTTCCTACAATGGGCCCGTCATCATACATCAATCCGGCTTTGCTCATGTTATCTCTAGCTAGGCGAGCACAACTGTAAGTTGCCAAAATTGCTGATTCTTTCATGATCCGATGCATTTCCTTAAAGAAAGGCCCCTGCCACATTTCCGGAGCTGTTTTTGGCGAAAAGGGATCAAAAAAAATAGCATCAAAATAATTTTCGGGCAGTTCTTTAGCTTTTTCCCGGGCATCGCCCAGCCGAATTTCAACCGAAACTTTTCCTTCCTTGAATTTTAAGCAATGCGGGTTTATTTTTTTGTAATGCTTAAAAAAAGAAATAGGCGGATTCACTTCCTGGATTTTTTTGATGATCATCAAGTCCGATTCCAGGCCAATAACT
The DNA here is from genome assembly GCA_964554235.1 of uncultured Methanosarcinales archaeon. Classification (GTDB taxonomy): domain Archaea; phylum Nanobdellota; class Nanobdellia; order Woesearchaeales; family GW2011-AR9; genus JBBSWB01. The sequence goes on from CAZKNU010000057.1 coordinate 4,648, forward strand.
TCAATTTCACATCCTGGATTTTCTTCCAAAGCTACTGAAACAGCCAGGGCAGAATTATATCCCAAGCCGGAACAGACATCTAAAATTCTTATTTTTCCGCTGTTAGCCAGTTCTTTTATTTTGCACGGAATTGCATATTTTTTAAGCGCTTCTTCGACTGCTCCGGTATAAGAATGGTAAGATTCGCCGACTTCTTCATTAAGAAAGGATTCAGTATTGTCTGCGGTAATTATTTTTTTGATCATGATTAATAATTTATTTTATGTTTTTTTGGTTTTAATTTTTTAGTTTTTAATTTTAACTGTATAGTTTTTAATTTTGATTTTTAATTTTAATTTATTTTTACTGTTATAGTTTTCAATTTTAACTGTTTAGTTTTTTTAAATTTTTAACAATTATTCTTAATCTTATTTTTTTAATTGCTCTTCTTTAAGTTTCTTTTCCAATTCGCTAACTTCTTTAGATGAAATATAAGCTTGGTATGCTGAATAAAAAAATGCTCCTGTCCCTATAACTGCTGCCGCAATGAAAATAGGCTGGTACGCTGTTTCGGGTTTGGTGAAATAACTAAAAATCAGCGTTTCAGTTGCAGCTATATCCCTAATTACTGTAAAAGAATTTGCATTTTTGGTTGCGTTGACTAATAAAGACTGGTTTGAATCGCAATTCATGGTGCAGGCAAATTCGTCTGGATTGTTTTCTAAATGGTTTTCAATATTTTCTTTATTTCCGCCTGCTTCTTTTTTATTATGGTTATTCATCGTTTTTCTCTTATATTTTCTTAGCCCGGCCTTTTCTGGCCAGCAGTTCCGCTACTTCTAAAAACATTTCTGTTTCTTCTCCTGCATCATAAGGTCCGTAAACTTTCATATCTTTCCAGATAAAACTAGGAGTAGGATGGACAAATTTAATTTTAACTTTGCTGGGGGCTTGGTTCGGTTCGGGTGCTTTTGTTTGAGCCGATTCTATTTTCCCCCCCGTTCTTACCGGTAATTTTTCTTCTTCTTTTTTCTGCTCTTCTTCTTCCGATTGCTTCGGTTCTTCTCTTGTAGGTTGTTCTTCTTCAGAATCATTTCCTAAATCAGTTTTTTCTTCATTTTCCTCTTTTTCTTCTTTAGCAATTTGTGCTTTCGCAAATTTAGCTGAAGCACTTTTTTCCAATGCTAATTTGATTTCTTTCTTTTTTTCTTCAATATTTAAATTACCTTGATTATTCATGCTGTTACTAAGAATCTCACCGGCAGTTTTAATTCCCTCATTTGTTAAAGTGGGTAATTCTGCCCGAAATAGATTCAATAATATTCCCCGCCGGAAAAGATCCAGCGTTCCTAAAATACTTTTATAAAATTCTTTTTCTTCCCGCAGCAGGGCATCGGTGTTAATAATGTCTGAACCCGTTTTACTCCTGTTTAAAGCAATATCAATGATTTTTTTTTCTCTTTTTTCATAAATCTCTTTCAGTATGCGCTTGATGCTTCTCAATTCATATTCTACTTTTTCCTTTTCGCCGGCAGCAAATAGTTCTTCTCTTTCACAGTTAAGGTCCAATAAAGATTTCTTTTCCCGCAGGTAGTTAATGACATCAGCAAAGAAAGAGGACTCTAGCTTCTGTAGGTCTTCTTTTTTCTTCTCATTCCTGAGAATGTCGTACAGAGTCTCCAAAGTAATCTTTATGTTTTCCAATACTCCCCCCATTTTAAACATAGAAGCCCCTTCTTTTAAAATTTATGGTTGTTTTGGAGTTAATTGGGCCAAGGCCGTATTGCCTTATTAAATTGGTCTTAACTCAATTTACTACTTCTGGATTACATTGTCCAAACGACCAAAAATGCAAGAAATTAGCTTTTTTTCTAGTTCATCCATCAACAAAAGCTCGCAACGTTTTTTCATAAAGAATTAAACGCAGAAGTGAGAAATATATCTAAAGTGCACAAATAACGGGCTTTTAGTTCACAAGTTTATAAACTAAATTTCTTTTAATAACAAATTCATTCCAAGAGATATATTTTTTTTCTTCTCTGTTATTTAATGGTCTTTTTCTTTTGAAGAAGTTAAAGCTTTCCCGAGGAAATAGCCTCCGGCGTCAAGATTGTGGCAGCCACTAAGACCCCCCGGTGTGTTGGGGAGATAGTGGTCGGTGACAGACAGCACTCGCCCCCAGGCGACCCTCGGGGGGAGTCTTACTAAATCATCAATATGCCAAATACCAATTCTCTCACCATAAATTTGTCGATGTTTTTCAAGGTAACGTACAGCTCTATCTTTTCCACCCAAAAATGGAATGGTCTGGGGATGTCCCAAAGCCTCGTATACAGAAATTACGTGGGAAGAGGATTTTCTTAAAGTTTCATAGTCTACAACAAAGACGGTTTGACCATCTTCCAAATCAACAAGCCTTTGAAACTCTTCTTGAGGCACTTCTCCAGCACCATTTCGTAAACCTCGTTCTCTGCTTGCTTTAATATTAGCTGGATTAGAAAAATAATTTTCAACGTGGGCATAAACAACCACCGGCGTTCCTGATTTGGTTATTCCGGTAACTCTTACACTAGGAGTTATAATCCACGAATCCCACAAAGAAGAATAACTATATGCACTAATTCTATGTTCAATTAATTCTGGCATGAAGACAGCAGTGTAACCAGCGTTTTGGCAAGCGACCAAAACGTCTTCCATTCTTATATCTTGGATCGGATTTCCAAATATTTTCGTATCTGGTTTGTCTTTAACTTGAGTCATTTTTTAATCACCTAGCCATTAAAACTATAAGTTAAGCTTATTTTATGGAACTTATTTATAAAGCTTCGCTTTTATTTACTATAAAGTAGCGTTTTACAGAAGAAGATATCTCCCGCAGACTATCTAATCACTCTTTTTTAGATACCTGGGGTTAAAACTCAAGACTTCTGTGATTTTGGGTGAGTCATTACCGTGAAGTAATTATAGTTAGAAAAGTTTATAAATTTAAGCACAAAAAAGCCATTATGGTGCAATTAAAATTCAAAACGCT
>CAZKNU010000058.1:0-7515 GCA_964554235.1 uncultured Methanosarcinales archaeon
GCGGAGAAGAGTCAATAACCGCCTGCCGCTCGGAATTCATTTCCATTCCCAAAATGATTTTAGTGTTCATGTTAGCTAAAATATTCTTGGGGATTTCGGAAGGCAGCTGAGTAATGGCAATTAGTCCCACTTTGAATTTTCTTCCTTCTCTGGCGAGAGTATCAAAGATATTGCTTCCTTGCTCTAACACCTGCTTTCCCAGCACGCGGGGCGCTTCTTCTAAAACAACTGAAATAACCGGTTTTTCGTCTAAAAAGCCGTTCTTTTTGTAATACTTGTATTTCTCGAATATTTCGGTAGTAATCAAACTCCCGACCAAAATTTCAATTGCCCCAGAAAAATAACTGGTGTCGATAATGACCACTTTTCCCTGCTCTAAATCATTGCAAATGTCTGTAACTGTATTCTCTCCAGCAACCATATCAAAAATCCCCTGGCAATACAGCTGCCCATTTTCAAACTCTAATCCCAATAAAGAAATTAATTTTCGTTTAACGACGGCAATAGTGTCTTCGTGAAAATACACGTTTTCAATTTTTTCTTCTTTTAGCAGGGAAACAATCCAATTGGACTTGAATTTCTTGTAATAAACATATAAGCACTGTCTTTGCGGATCGCTCAAATTAACTGCCCCTTGAAAATGCTCCGGCTTTAATTTATGGATGTTAATTTTAAGCGACCTGGCGCCAGCAGGAGGATTGATGGGTGTGTAATAACTTACTTTCTCTTTAGCCGGATGGTTTTTTAACCCTAATCCAGTCCGTCCATAATATTCATCGTGCGGATCTAAAACCAGCATGCCCGCATAGCCTTTATTCAGCACATCCCATAAGATGCAAGCCATAATATTACTTTTACCTTTCCCCGTAGATGCCGGAATTAAAATGTGATGGCTTAACACTTCTTTCCCCGGCAGATAAATATCAAAATCCAGTTCTTTGCTGCCGCTGCGTAATTTTCCTAAAAATAAAGGGTTAAGCGGTTTAGTAATAAATGAAAGGTCTTCTTTTTTGATTTCCCGCACTTTGGAAAAAAAAGCCGGTAATTTTTTGCAGGTTTTACTGTTCTGGGCAATATTTAAAATCGGTTTTAAAAAAGCTAGCTGGTAATTTCGTAAATTCTCGTCCATAATGGTAAAAGCACCTTCTTCCAGATTCATCCCTGCCACCATCTCTAAATTCTGCTGGGAAATCTGGCTGCCATAAATAAGATCATATACCTGGAGAATAAATTTTTCTCGGTTACCGTCAATAACCATCAGTTCCCCTAATTCGACACACTCTTCTGCCTTCACCCGCATGATGATCTTAGAAAAGTCGCCGGAAATCACTTGGCCCTTATTCATAAAACCTTCATTTTTAAAGAGGTTTTTTAAGATTTGTATAGTGAAGGCAACAAATATTCAAATAAATTTATTGCTTGAACTATACAAAAAATGTGAAAACTATCACATTTTTGTACCAAAAATAAATGGTGGTTTATTTTTGTGTATTAGAAAGCAAGAAGATATTTATTATTTCTTGCTTTCTCTATATTCTTAAAAAGAAGCATTAACCTGGGACGATTAAAAACGCTAAAAAAAAGTCAAAGATATTGCTTCCAAAAAACAGTATTAGCAAAATTCATAAAAACCTTACAAAAAGCTAAACTTGCTTTTTGGGGTTTCAAAATTGATTTCAGAAATTTTGGAAACCTTTATAAAACACCCCCATTTCTAAAGCAGAAATGGAAGCAACCGTCATGCATTTTAGGCAGGGAAAACATCATGTTAATTCCAAGCAGATGATTCTGAAAGTAGCTGATACCGCCGAAGAAGCCCAAAAAAGCATCGGCAAAACAGTAATTTGGACTTCTCCTGCTGGAAGAGTGATTACCGGTCAAGTCTCTGCCCTGCACGGAAGGAAAGGCAATGTACGGGCTATTTTTGCTGACAAAGGGTTGCCTGGGCAAGCTTTAGGGCAGAAAGTTAAGCTGGAATAAATGATACTCTTTCTCTTATTTTTAGTATAAAATTAAGAAGAAATTAGTTAGATTTAATTAGAACTTAAGGCAAACCTTAGGGTCTTTTTCGTGTGCTTGGTGGTGTACCAGGCACCCCCGCAAGCTCTATTTTCTCTTCATCAATATATTTATCTATAGAAGCTATCAAGACGCCGCATAAACCTCGGATATAATTGGTCTGCGTTCTTATTGCGCAAACTGCACTATCCCAGTTCCGGCTAGAAGGAGCGGGTATTTTCTTTTCGATATTATTAGAATAACGCTCTAAAGCAATTGCCGCATAATCATATAATTTAATAAAATATTCTCTTTTTTCGCCTTTTTCATGCAGTTTGGCCACTCTTAAGACTCTTTGCGCGCTTTTTAAATTTCTTTCCATAGCATCTGCCTGATTTTTGGCACTGGTGACGGCTGCAGCCGTCTTGGTTTTAAATTCATCATCACGCAATTTTTCCGTGGCCTGTTCTGCGCGAATCAAAAATCCTTTGGCTGGCTCCAATAATCTTCTTCTTTTTTCTGCGGCTTTGGCGATTTTGTCTTTTTCTTCTTCATCAGATTTTCTTTTTTTCCACCAGTCACGCATCCCTTCCCCTTTCTCAGTCCAATCTTTATCCCCTTCGCCTCCTTTAGTAATTGGGGGCTTTACTAAGAAAAACTTAACAATATACCATAAGATCATGATACTAACGATGCCTAACGCCCAGTCAATAAAGTCTTGTACGATTATCACTACGGTTTCATAAACCATCAGTTAAACCCCGCTGCAACTTTCATTGCGCTTAAAATCCAAAACACTAATAGGCACAGCACTAGCTTGAGAAGTACCGTTCCTTTAGTATCTTCCTTAGGAAAAGTAAGCAATAAGTATCCCAACCCTACGATCGGCCCGCCAATCAGGAATAAAGCCACTACCGTTGCCCATCCGGTTCCGGCTGCTAATAAAACTGGTGCAGGCATAAAGACAGCTGAAATGGTGGCAACCACGGCTGCAACAACTCCTGCCTGAGCCCGGTTAAAGAGACTAAAAGGAGGCCGTTGTTTTAAGGAAGTTATGGTTGCAAAAATAGCGGTAAAGATAAAAATCCAAATCAAGATTCTGGTTAAAGGAACTACTCCCGAAAGGCCGATGAAACTTAAAGTGCCAATGGAAAGGATTCTCTGCCAGACGCTTACAAACGTATCGCCTAAACTCGCCAGAGCAGCAGGGATAACTAACAGCAAGATTAGGTTGTATACAAACAGCTTCACCCACTTCTTTTTCATAAATTAATGAAATAATTTTATTGTTTATAAGATTTTTGGGTTTTGATAGGAGAAAAGAAGAATTAATAATTAAAATTATAAAAATCTTAAAATTTAAATTAACTTAAAACCGAAAAATTAAATTAAAAAATTATAAAAACTTATTTAAACAATTTCTTAAGTTTCTCAAATTCGGCAACTAAAGCTTGGTCAGCTTCGATTGCTTCACCTAAAATCTTAGACAAGTCACGTTGTTTATCTTCAAAAGCCATTTTGTACTTTAGGTGTATATTGAATTCAGTTAATAGTCTTAATAAAAGTTTATTAAAAATATCCATTTCCTTAACAATCTTTTCTGCTTCTTTTTTCTCATCGGGAGAAAGTTTAGCTTTTTGTACAAGTTTTTCTACTTGAAGAATTCTCTTGTAAGCTCTCTTTTCGTGCCTTTCCGCTACTCTTTCGTCGGACAACAATTCATTTAAATCTGCCTCCGTTTTGGCATCGACAACATCCTTTTGCAATTTCTTTAAGTCGGTGAATTCCAGCAATCCCCACTCTTCAGCTTTTTTTGCTTTCTTCCCTACTTTCTTACCCTCCGCTGTTACTTTCTCACGTTCAAATTTACCCAGTATTTTCCCGCCTAAACCACTAGCTGCCTCACCAACGCTGCTGCCCGTTCCCCATTCTCCTCCTTTTCGTGAGAAAATAAACGCTAAAATTACCCACACCATTAACAAGAAAAAGACTAAATAAGCATAGTCAGTAATAAAATCTACCCAAGTTCCAAAGAAACCCAAAGAAGTTCCCAAAGCAGCAGCTGTGCCTAGCTTTAACTGCACCAGCAAAGCATCAAACTGTCCGACCAGCCACGTCACCAACAGCAATAAAAATATTTTCGTCACAACTGCAAACCAAGTTTCCGTTTTGGTGCCAATCACAAACCAAATTGCTGCGCCCAACAGCCCGCCAAAAATAACTGTTGCTGCCGCCACCGAATAAGATCCGGCAATAGCAATTAAAACCGTTCCAGGAGTAAAGATAACTACCATAATTGCTAAAATAATTGAAAGGGTAATGGCAATATTCTTGGGAACTTTATCGGTAAAGCCGTGAAAGGCCAAGTACATCAGCGTAAAGACTAAAATTCCATAAAGTATCCTTAAAAAGCCAAGTAATTGAGCTTCACTGCCCCCTAAAAAACTTAAGGAACCAATTTTACCAATTAAATTACTAATAGTATCCCCCAAACTATCGATGGGGTTGGCCGCCAGCGCTGAACCAGCCATTAACAGACCAAAAATTAAACATAATAAAATCATTAACGAAAATTTTTTCATTTTGTACACCTCATTTCAAGCATAAATCAGCCTATTAATTTTAAAGTTAATTTTTAATAAACAATTACAAATTCAAAAAAGAATAAAGCTATTTAAACCTTTCTTCTCTGTACTAAATAAATTCTCTAGAAAACTTTATAAATAAGCAGTTATCCAGAAACAACCATGACTAATGTACTTACTGTTAACCCAATGGAATTAAACCTAAAAGCTGCTGAAGAATTAAAAAAGCAAAAAATCGTTCAGCCGACCGCTTGGGCTAAATTCGTAAAAACTGGACACCACAAAGAACGCTTACCTGATGATCCTGATTGGTGGTATCATCGATCTGCAGCAGTTCTGCGTAGCATCGCTAAACTAGGTCCAGTTGGCACTGAAAAATTAAGAACAAAGTTTGGCGGCCTAAAAGGAAGAGGGCACAAACCTGAACATTTCTATAAAGCATCCGGTTCAATCATTCGAAAAGTATTACAGCAATTGGAAAAAGCTGGCTTAATCAAGCAAGTTGCCAAAGGAGTTCACAAAGGCAGAGTGCTTACTCCCCAAGGAGTTTCCTTCTTGGACAAAATAGCCGTTCAGATCGCTAAAAAAGCACACCAGGAAGAAAAACAATAAAACCATGGCCACCTTCAAACATCCTGCAAAAAAGAAACGTTTAATTAAAAAAAATTCCCAGACTAAATGGGCTCCTTTCTGGACCATCTTTAAAATCTATGGGAAAGGAAGAAGAGTTCACCCTTCCAGACATACGGCAGTAAAAAGGTCTTGGAGAAGAACCAAGACTAAAGCTTAGGAATTACTAAGAAACTAAAACCCATAATTAAAAACAAAAATGGCTAAAGCAAAAGAAACGATTAAACTTGAACGGACTTATAATGTTCCTTTAAGGAAAGAATTCTTAAAAGTTCCTCGCTGGAGAAGAACCAAAAAGGCAGTGGATGCTTTAAGACAATTCTTAGTTAAGCACATGAAATCAGAGAAAGTTAAATTAGGCAAGGAATTAAATGAAGAAATCTGGAAGCACGGCATCAGAAATCCGCCCCACCACATTAAAGTAAATGTCACTAAAGATGATAAAGGCGAGGTTAAAGCGGAATTATTTGGCGTGCAGAAAGAAAGCAAAAAAGAAGCAAAGAAAACTGCTGGAAAAGAAAAAGCGGAAGAAAAAAAAGAAGAACTAGAGGGAAAAGATAAAACAAAACAAGAACAGGAGAATGAAAAATAATAACCATGAATCTCGAAAAAAAGTGCGGTATTGAATATTGTTCGGGACAGCCAATTTCCTACTTTAGCGTGTACAACGGCCATGAGATAAAAGATAGCGCATTTTCATGCTTAGCCCATGAGAAGCTGATTATACAGCAGCTTAGGAAAACATATCCTGCAGACAGATATCTTTTGACCATAGCAGATGTGACAGAAGCAGCTGTTTCCAATAACGCTGAAGTAAAAGAGAAATAATAAAAAATAATACAATAACCTTTATAATAAACTCTTTCTAAACAAGACTTATGCAAACAACAAAGCCTATGCAGCTTTTCATTAAAAAACCAGCCGAAGGCAAATTTGGCAAAAGACCAGAAGAAAGAACCCCAGAAGAATTAATTAATTACGGACTGGTTAATATCGACAAACCTAAAGGCCCTAGTTCTCATCAAACTGCCGATTATGTTAAAAAAATTTTAAAGATTGACAAAGCTGGGCATTCCGGGACCTTAGATCCTGCCGTTACCGGCGTACAGCCCATTGCTCTCGGCAAAGCTACGAGAATCACTCGTTTTTTTCTGACTGCTCCTAAAGAATATGTCTGTTTAATGCATCTGCATAAAGAGGTAGAAGAAAAAGATTTAATGGAAGCAATTGGGCAATTTGTGGGCAAAATTCAACAGCTTCCTCCGGTTAAAAGCGCAATTAAACGACAAGTACGCACCCGGGAAATTTATGAATTTAAGGTCTTAGAAATCAAAGGTCAGGATATCTTGTTTAAAGTGAAATGCCAGGCAGGAACCTACATCCGAAAACTGTGCCACGATCTCGGCCAGGCCTTACAAGTAGGCGCGCACATGGCTGAATTAAGAAGAACCCAAGCCGGCCCCTTTACCGAAGAAGACAACTTAATCACCTTGAATGATTTGCAGGATGCATATTATTTTTACACCGAAGAACACAACCCCAACTATTTATTAGCTTGCATCCAACCTATCGAATCTGCTCTTCGATTTATTCCTAAGTGTTGGATTTTAGATAACACCATTGAAAGTTTAGCTCATGGTCGAGATTTGGCCATTCCCGGTATCAGCAAATTAGAAAATTTCCGAAAAGGAGAGCTAGTGGCTATACTTACTTTAAAAGGAGAATTAGTTGCATTGGGGGAAGCTTTAATGTCGGCAGTTGAAATTAATACGCAGGAAAAAGGCTTGGCTATTGACGTTAAAAAAGTATTCATGGAAATTCTGCCTAAAAAACAGGAATAAGGCAAAAGAGGAGTTACAAGAAGAACAAGAAAGAAGAACAAAACTCTGTTTAATCTCTTAAGTCTATATACTTAAAAATATTTTCAGATGCCTGAAATAGCTCAGAATCGTTCATTTTAACTTCTAATTTCCAGCTGCCCGGGGAAGCTTTATTGATGTGCTGGTAGCTTTTTCGCAGCAAGGTTTCATACGTTTTTTTAATCCTGGGATCACCAATAGGTAATTCCCCTGTATGATAAGAAGCATGATCAGGAGAGCCCAAAGGATATTCGTCTACGACCATAAAATATTCTTTGTCGCTGCCCGGCCTGGCTAAGAAAAAATCTAGGCACGGCTTGTTGGAATAGTGGCCTGTTCCAACTGTAAAAAAAGTTTCAGTGGCTTCGTCCCTAAATTCAACCGGCGTAAAATCGCCCCGGTTTTTCTTTTGAATTTTTTCGTAAAGCTTCTCTGCAAGAGCA
>CAZKNU010000059.1:0-7454 GCA_964554235.1 uncultured Methanosarcinales archaeon
TAGGTAGCAGCTGCCAGTGCAATTAATTTTTTAATATTTTGTTTTTAAATTATTTTTATCATTAATTGGTTTTTTATAAAAACCTACTGTTTGGCTTTTTTTAATGAAAAAATTTATGAATTACCCTTGTTTTGATTCAAAACATGGACTTGGATGAAGGGTTTGAAGTAAAAGAAAAAGAAACCGCCGCAGCTTACTATAACCGAGGCGTTGCAAGAAAGAAAACGGGGGGGAATTCTTTAGATGATTTTAGGACTTCGGCACACCTTTCATTAAAGGGAGAGGGCTATCCTAAAAAAGAGCATCTGGAAAAGGCACTTCTTGGAGCTGCAGACCTCCCTGAAGAGCATTACCAGCGTGTTGCGTTTTCGCTGTTGAATTCCCGGGAAACGGCTTTGTCATTCTTAAGAAACCTTTCAAGTCTGGATGATGAGGTGCTTTCGCACCTGCAAGAAGGTGAAGGCATAAAGCTGGGGAGGTGCTTGTCATTTGGTAACAGGTGCAACTTTATTGTTCATCACCCCAACCGCGGAGAGGAAGGATTCGGAATAAGCCCTTCATACCGGTTAGCTGAGGTGAGAGGAAAAACTATCTTTGGCGGCATTAAGCCGATGTTAAGGGACAACCAAGGAAAGATTATTGCTGTGCCAAAAATTACTGAAGATGGAGGCAGAACCTGCTGGCTTCCGGACTTGGGAATAGAACTTAAAGGGATAGGTACGATACACGGCCGGCCAAAAGGTGATTACGGCAAAAGAACCGGAAATGAAGATCCAGATCCCATCGGGGGAATGCTTTTAGATAAAGCTATTTACGAATACCTTGCAACAGTTTACCTATATATTGCTGGAGTTGACGTTCCTGAGCCCTTAGGGGTGGCCAGGCCTTACGGCATAAGAGGCCCGAACGGAAAGCCATTGGCAGTTTTTGCAAAACGCCCAAAGACACCATTAAGAGGCAGTGATTTGTTAAGCACCTGCGGAGCAATTCCTTCAGAAGTAGAGTATAATGTGAAAGTCAACCTCCAGAAAATGCACTACTTGGGGCTGGTACATTCATGGTTTAGCTTGGATAATTTTAATGCTGAAGGGCAGCTTCTCGATCTTGAAGGGGTGAGAATTGCAGTAGAAAATGAGAGTATTTTGAAGGGTGAAGAAAATAACGTTGGGGAAGGGGGGAAAATCGGTAAACAAAGCTTGAAACAAAAAATACATGTGCTTGGAGCAATTCCTTGTTATCTTTTTTCTTCTAATTCTTCTTATACTTCTCCTGATTCTTATACATTAAAGTCGTTGTATAAAACGTATATTGATTCCTCGTTGGTTTCTGGCACTCGGCTAATGCCAAACGAATTAACTGACACATTTGCATTTCTCTTTACCGACAAAGAACTTCCAAGCAAGGAATCCTTGGAATCAATGCGTGACCCGCGTGATTTCCTTGGCAGGTTTGCTGAAAGTTACTTAGATCATTCGCAGTTTAAAGTTAGGGAAACAGCGCAACAACTATATGGCCGGTATCGAACGGATTTAGAGGAAACCGCTAGATTCACTTCCAGGTTTCAAAAAGAGGTTGATTTTGTTAAAAAGAACTTCTGCCCCACAGGATACTAATGAAAGCCATTAACGCAGGTTCAAGAGTTGCATTTTTCGAGCTTTTAATTTTTTTTACCGTTTAAGAATTTAAAAAAAGTAGCGGGAGGAGGACTTTCAGCAGCTTATTTCAATTGCTGGCATTTGAACCTCCGATCTCCGGGTTATGAGCCCGGCGGGTACTCCTAGCTTCCCTATCCCGCTGTAGTGATAAATAACTTTGACCTATTTAAAAAGATTTGCTTTTTGCAGTCCTGTCCAGTATACAAATTAGTATTATTCTGGACAAACCACTTTTTACCGTATAAACCGGCGGGGAATCTAAAAAAAGTCGCCTTGGCCGGCACCTTCGTCTTTTTCTACTTTTGCCGTATAAAAACATTTATAAATTCTGTAAGGTTTTCTATAGCTGTGAAAAAGAGAGTTGATGTAGATAGTGTTAGAGCTAACCGTAGTTGTAATTCTTGTAACCCTAATCCGCATAAATATCTTTCTAATCATCTTAAATATCTTTTATTAATAATCGGAATCGCTGTATTAGTCATTTTTGTAATCCTGCCTTTATTATTTTCCCTCTTTGATGGTTCTAAAATAGGCAATATTGCTTTAATTCCAATCACAGGACCAATTACAGTTACTGGCGGCACCAGTTTAGGTTCGGCTACAGTATCTTCTGAAAAAATTGTGGAATTTATTGAAGAAGCAGATAAAAATAAACAGATAAAAATAATTGTTTTAGAAATTAATTCTCCTGGCGGATCTGCCGTAGCTTCAGATGAAATTGCTACTGCGGTAAAAAAAGCAGAAAAACCAGTAATCGCTTTAATTAGGGAAGTCGGTGCTTCCGGCGGTTATTGGGTGGCTTCGGCAGCTGATTATATTGTTGCTAATAGGATGTCCATAACTGGAAGTATTGGGGTAATCTCTTCCTATTTAGAATTTAGTCAATTGATGGAAGATTATGGGGTGGGTTATGAGCGCTTAGTGGCCGGGAAATACAAAGATTTAGGTACGCCCTTAAAAAAATTAGAAGAAGATGAGAAAACTATTTTACAAAATAAACTTGATAAGATTCATCAGTATTTTATTGAAGAGATTGCTGCAAATAGAAAATTAGATATTGCTGCCGTTGAAAAGCTAGCTACTGGAGAATTTTTTCTTGGTGTCGAAGCTTACAATTTTGGCCTGGTGGATGAATTGGGCGATAAGAAAACCGCTGAAGAATACCTGAAAAAAAAATATGCTATCACCAAACCAGATTATGTTATTTATGAGCAGGAAACCAGCCTCTTAGATTTATTTGCGGGGGTTTTTTCTGATTTCTTTTTCCAGATTGGAGAGGGATTTGGTTCAACTGTAATTAAAACAAAAACAGATTTAAATTTAATGATGGGGTAAAAAAAAGAGGAGCAAAAATGGGACGCAAAACGAATTTAAAAAATAAAAGAAGAGCAGGAAATATTTTTTTTAATTTAAAATTAAATGATTTAAAATCAACTTCTAATCTAAAAAGAGAAACAAAATTATTTTTGCTGCTGGCGATTATCGTCGTTGGGTTAGGATTTGCTTTGCTTAATTCCGGAGGAATAATGGGTGCAGTGGTTGGAGTTGGAGCAGAAGCAGAAGTATCTGCTGAAGTTTTAGATGCCTTTGCCGCCGGAAATGAAGAAGTTTCTGTGATTGTTTTATTAAAAGATGAAGAGCAGGCCGTTAAAGACAATCAAGCAGAAGTTTTGAATAATTTAAATTTAGAAGAAAAAGAAACCGCCTTTGGCTTATTGAACGAAGAAAAAGAATTCGACTTAAAACACCAATATAATTCTTTAAATGCTTTAGCTGGAGAAGTTACTGCAGCAGGCCTGGAAAAATTAAAAGAGGACCCCAATGTTGAAAAAGTAATTCTTAATGGGGTTAAACATATTTTTCTTGCTGATTCTGTTCCTTTAATTAATGCAGATGATGCTCACTCATTTTTAGTTGGAGAGCAAGGGATTACCGGAAAAGGAGAAGCAGTTTGTGTTGTTGACACGGGAGTTGATTATACTCATCCTGCTTTGGGCGGATGCACTACTGAAACTTTCTTAGCTGGAAATTGTGGAACAGTAGTTGCCGGTTATGATTTCCTTAACAACGATCCTGATCCCTTTGACGACCAAGGGCATGGGACCCATATTGCCGGAATAATCGCTTCTAATGATGAAATGTATAAAGGGGTTGCTCCTGAGGCGAAAATTGTCGCTGTAAAAGTTTGTAATTCCCAAGGAGTTTGCTCCGATGCCGATGTTTTGGCTGGAATAGAAAGTTGTATTACTAATTCTGCAGCATATAATATTTCTGTAATCAGCATCAGTTTAGGTGGAGATCAGTATTCTTCATATTGCGATTTGGATGTTTCCATAGATGGGCAATATGCAGCACTTATCAATGAAGCAGTACAGCAAAATATTTCCGTGGTTATTGCTGCCGGCAACAAGTACGGCAGTTATACTAATCCCATTGCCGGTGTTTCTGCTCCCGCTTGTGTTGAGAAAGCTATGCGGGCAACCGCTACCGACAAATCGGACAATTTAGCAAGTTATGCTTTCCGCAGTTCTTTCTTTACCGATATCTTGGCTGCTCCCGGTTCTTCCATTACTTCTCTTAGTTTGGGCGGGGGAACCAGAACTTTATCCGGAACCTCTATGTCTGCTCCGCATGTAGCTGCAGCCGCAGTCTTGGTTAATCAGTTTTGGAAATTAGCTTATCAGCAAAAACCCACGCCGGATCAAGTGGAACAAAAATTGCTGCTTACCGGAAAAGTTATTGCTGACCCGTTAGATGCCGGAGTTAGTTATCCTCGAATTGATGTGCTGGCTGCTTTGAAACCTTTCCTTAGCTTTACTTCCACTAGTCCGGCTGATGGCTTGGCGACCGACGGCAAATTAGTTGTTATTAATATCTCTTCAGATACCAGTTTATCCGCAGCGTTATTAGAATTAAACAGATTTAGATTAGTTGAGGGCAGTTTAATCAATGAAATGACGATTAATTATACTATGAATGCCAGTAGCGATAGCGGCGACGGAAGTAGTACTGCTTCATTCTATTACGCGTTAGTGAATTTAATTCCTGGAACTTACACTTACCAAGTTTTTGGCAGCGATGCCGCAAATATATTGGGCGTGAGTGCAGCCAGAAATTTAGTTGTAACTAACTCCCCTCCAGAAGTTGTGTTTAATCAACCGGCAGACGGAGCTAAATTCAGCAGTGGCACACAATTATTTAATGTTACTGTTACTGACGAAAACAGTGCCGTTGATACAGTTATGTTTAAAATTACTAATGGAAGCGAAGAAGAAATCTTATCGACCAATTTTATCGAAATTGCTGCTTCTAATAATGGTTTAGATGATTATTGGAGCGCCAACGTTGATGTATCTAGCTTAGATGAGGAAGTGCATACTTTTACCGTCGTGGCCAACGACTCTTTTGGAGAAGTAAGTAATGACCAAGCTATCACTTTTATAATTGATCGAACTGCGCCAGTTGTTTCTCTGGAAAGTCCAGCAAATAATTCCGTTGCAGAGGACAGCAACGTAATCGCGTTTAATTATAATGTTAATGATTTACTGTTGGATGCGGCCAATTGCAGTTTATATTTAAACGGCTTGTTTAACGAATCCGCTATTAGCATTGTAGAATCTACCCCGCAAAGTTTTGCCAAACAATTAAGCAATGGCGAATATTGGTGGGCAGTACAGTGTACCGATGAGCTTGGAAACACTCTTCAAAATAAGGGGGCTGATGATCATTCCAATTCTTTTTTCCTGACTGTTTCCATCCCCGAGTTAGATGTGGTTGCTCCCGTAGTTGCTTTAGTAACGCCCAGCAATAATTATATCTCTTCTAACACGACTGTAGATTTTAGTTGTTCAGCGACGGACGAAACTAAATTAGCCAATGTATCTTTATATGGGAATTGGGACGGCGGTTGGCAGACTAAAGAAACAACTGTGCTGAATGCAAATGGCAGTGAGAATGTTTTAGTTCCATTTACCAAAACTTTGCCGGAAGGTTCTTATTCCTGGAATTGTTTAGCGATGGATTCTTTAAACGCGGCTTTTGCTTCCAGCAATTATTCTTTGACTATAGATTCTTTCATTCCTGAAATAACCGGCGTGGCTGTAGAAGGCCTTACTGAAACTGCAGCAGAAATTGTTTGGGATACCAGTGAGAATGCCAACTCTAGCGTTGATTATGGGACGTCTTCTGGTTTAGGGACACAAATTACTAGTTCCGCCTTAACAACCGGACACGGCTTAACAATTACTGGCCTAACTAAAGCAACCACTTATCATTATGTAGTTTCTTCCTGTGATCCTGCCGGTAATTGCCGCACGGCTAGCCAAAACACTTTTATTACTTCAGGCACGGTAGACAGCGGAAATAGCAGCGAAGAAAGCACCGATACCAGCAGCAGCGAAAGTAGTTCTTCAAGTGGAAGCAGTGGTGGCGGTGGGGGGGGTGGCGGAAGTTCTTCAACTACTTCAACTGCAGATGGAGAAGAGGAAGAAACCGCAGAAGAATCTACAGAAGGATCTGAAAATACTTTAGCTGTTCAAGAAGAAGCAAATACTTTAGAATTAACCAATACTCCTGAATCAGGCGAACAAGCAGCTGCAGAAGAAGTTAAAAAAGGCTATGGCAGTATGCTTACCGGTTGGTTTAGCGCCATTGTACCTGCACAAATCATTAAAAAAGAATACTTAATTTACGGCTTGGTGGGATTAAGTGTGCTGTTGTTTGGGATTTATTTATTTATCAGCCGAAGAGGAAGTACTGAATAAGTGCGGGGTAAAAATAGAAGCGTAATAAAGTTTAATAACGCTTAATAACGCCTAAGAGTAGAAACATTTATAAAATACCCTAAATCTTTCGCTGTGAATGAAAAGAAGTTCACGACGCTGGAAGAAGAAAGGGCAAATGCGCTGGAAATGGCAGCGTAAAAAGCTAAAAAAAGCTAAGCGTAGAAGGAAGATTCAGGCTGCTTAAATCTTGAGCACAGTAAATTGTTTGATTTTGGTTTTTAAATTCTTTTAATTTTTTGTTTTAGTTTCACTTCAAAAGGTTTATTTTTTAAAATTCATTATTAACTACCTCTTTTTAGTTTTTTTTATTTTTTACAATCACTTGTGGGGTTTTTATTACAGAAACATTTATAAACCAGCCAAATTCCTAAATAAAAACAAAATGTATGCTCAATTAATCTTGAGTATGAAAAAGGTGATCCAAAGAAATTTGGACGACAAATAGTATAAAATTCCATTAAGACAGCTTGAAGCCAGAAAAAGGATCGTTAAAGATTTTAGTTTCCGTTGATCCTGCGGAAGATTGCTGCTATAGGAGTTCGATTAAGCCATGCAAGTCAGAGGGCCTCTTCGGAGGCACAGGCTGAATGCTCAGTAACACGTCAATAATCTGCCCTTAGGTCTAAGATAACCTCGGGAAACTGAGGCTAAGATTAGATAGGTAAAAGGTACTGGAATGTCCTTTTACTTAAAGGTAACGCCTAAGGATGAGTTGGCGGCTGATTAGGCTGATGGTAGTGTAAAGTATTCTGTGTGAAAAATATTTCACCGGGAATTTATATGACTACCATACCTTTGATCAGTGCGGGCCGTGAGAGCGGTTGCCCGGAGAAGGGTACTGAGACACTGACCCTAGCCCTACGGGGTGCAGCAGGCGCGAAAACTTTACAATGTACGCAAGTGCGATAAGGGAACTCCTAGTGCTCATGCTTTGCATGGGCTTTTGTCAAGTGTAAATAGCTTGGCGAATAAGTGGTGGGTAAGACGGGTGCCAGCCGCCGCGGTAACACCCGCG
>CAZKNU010000060.1:0-7154 GCA_964554235.1 uncultured Methanosarcinales archaeon
TTTGAACATTTAGGATTCAAGTTTGGTCGAATAGGATTTGGAGGCAACCATACACTAACTTCTCGTAATAAATATGGTTTGTCACCAATCTTCATTATCGTTTCTGGCTGACCATTTCCGTCTAAATCTTTACATTCTATTTCCAGCCTATTTGGAGCAATGTATCCTGCTTGAACTTGTTCTGTTTGAGGGATATATGCCTTACTGAAACCTTGGACACTACCTGCTCCCAAACCTATCCCGCTTCCCATACCAATCGCCAGCCCAAAAAATAGGCCCTCCCAAACTGTACTTCCCATTTTCATTTCCTCCATTAAACTTTATCTAAAAATTTAAAAATAAAAAAAATAAAAAAATAAAAATCTATTTCTGAAGATTTTTTCTCTTCTTCTTGACAACTACAACTGCGCACGACAAAGCTACGGCAATGAAGACCAGTGCAACTAAAGCGCCTAATAAAACAACATAATCATTGCTGTTTCTTAAGCTAAATTTAGATTGCTTGTATTCTTCTAATTGCTTTTGCAGTTCTGCAACCAAGTCTTGGTCAGCAGGTTGTTGAGTTGAACCGTTAGCAAAACAATTCTTTCCTACTTCTAAATTGGTTTCTGTAGTTGCGGTTAACTCGCCATCAAGGTATACTTCTACCGTTAAAGGATAAGTTCCTGCAGCCACATTGCCAATTTCTAAGTCAAAAGAAGCGCTGTACTCGTTGTCATTGCTGGAGAATTTTTCTATTTCAATGTCAGCTTTTTTAAGGTCTACGCCTAAAGCAGCATTTTTAACCCTAATTTCAACATTGTCTTCGTCATTTTCTCCAACGTTTTCAAGATCTAAACGTAAGACGGTTCTTTCGAAGCAGAGCAAGTAATTGTTAGAAAGCACAGCTTTCTTGATTACTACTTGGTGAGCTTCCCGGTCTACTTCTACAATTTTGGTAGTAACTACTTTATGCTTGCTTCCATCGGTAGCAGTGCCTTCAGCAGTTATTTCCAAAGTGTATTGGTCTTGATCAACTGTTTCTTTAGTTAAATCGAATTCGAAAACTAGGTCTTCATCATCGCCTTTGTTTAAGTCGAAGGAATCACTTTCTTCAGAAAGATCTTCATCATCTACGTCTAAGATTTTAACCGTAACAACTACGTCTTCTAAATCAGCAGTGTAATCATTCTTTACAGTTACATCGATTTTGTTTAATTCTGTTAAAGACAAGTCTCCGGCTTCTTTTCCATTAACGTCTGAGTTAGTAATGGTTAAGAAACTTTTTGGCTGGATGTAAATAGTTGCTTCTTTAGTAACCACTTCATTATCAGCATTTGTTCCAGTTAATTTGAAAGTTCCGATGATGTGTTTACCGGCTTCTTCTCCTTTAGGAACGGTTATTTGCAATTTAACTGTAGCAGTTTGTCCTGCAGTTAAGGTAGCAGGTACAGAGTCAAGTAGTTTGGCGTTGTAAGTTGTGCCAGTTATTTCACCAACTAATTCAGCTTTAACTCCAGTTAAGGATTCAAAACCAGTATTCTTAATGGTGATGCTAGTTTGTACCGTAGCTTCTCGTTGAACTCCGTCAAAGAAAATACCAGATACTTCAAATGCAGCTGGCAAGTCCGAAACAGTAACAGTCCAAGAGTTGCTGATTTCGTTAGCAGTGCCTGCGTTAACTACAACTTTAACAGTGTGGTCTCCCAATACATTGCCAGCTTGGTAAGCAAAAGAGTTGCTATTAGGATTAACAGTTTTATCTATGCCATCAACATACCATTTGTAAGCTATAGGTAAATTCCCCGGGTTGTTTAAACTAACTACACTAAATTCTTGGGAGTCTCCTTTACCAAGAACCAAAGTATTGGCTGCTGGAATCAAAGATCCAAAGCTTAAACTACAACTTTCAGCAGAAACTTTTATGCTGTCCGTATCTTTCATGAAATTGTTTCGGTATGAAACTTCAACATTTAAGGTATTAACTCCCGATAATAGTTTATTTACAGGAATTAAGAATTGTAGGGTTTTCTGTGAATTCTTCCCGACAAAGTTATCCAGTTGTGCTAAGGCTAAATTATTTCCCCCAGTTACTTTTACATTCACATCATCTTCGTCGTTGTCTCCTTGGTTAGTAAGTTCAACTTTTAAGGTGGTTGATGTTGCTGGACAGGTAATAGTTCCTTCAGTTAAAGTTAACTTAGAGATTATTACATCAGCTGGATCTTGTTTTACTTTTAAAGAAAAAGCAAATAGATCGCTAAGGATATTCTGTGGGTTGTTAAAATCTTTCCCGGTAACTTCTAAAGTTGCAGGATAATCTCCTTCTACAAAATCAAGAGGAACATTTCCAGTAATGGTTAGTTCTCCACTTTCTCCAGCAATCAAATTTAAACTGGTTCCAGTTTGAAGATTCATTACATTAGAAGTCAGCTTACCGCTTATTCCGGTAATGGGACGATCTAAATTATTAGTCACTTTAAACTGTATGGTTACTTGTTCTAATGGTTTTACTGCTGTTGATACTCCATTTTCTTCAACAACAATAGTATTTACTTTTACATTGCTTATTTTTAATAAGTCTTGGTCTATAGCTAGTACACCCCCAGTAGCAATAACTAATACTACCAGAAGCGCTAGTCCAAACAAAATGTTTTTCGCTTTCATTTTTCTTTTACCTCATTGAGTTTAATATCCTTTTTGAAAGGAAATTATTTTTACTACTAGCAACACACCTCAAAACCACTTAAACACACTTTTTACTTAAATAAAGTTATTAAAAGCACCAGTATTAATATGAAAATGATTACGATTGCTGCCACAATTAAAGCAACCAGGAAATCTTCTGCAGTGTAAGGTATTTTTTCAATAGACTTAACTACAAATGAAGAAGTCAGTGCTTCGGTAATTGTTTCTTCTTCAACTGGTTCTGTTTCTTCTTCTACACCATTAGTTGGGCATTCTGATACGACCAACTTTACTATTTGTTTATCATCAAGAGTATTATAATCGTAAAAAGCTGAAACCACGATTGGGTAGATTCCCGGAACTAAATCTTCTTTCAAAGTAATTGGAAATTGCCTTAATACGCTATTCTCATCAGTTATTCCCCGGTCCAATTCGAATTGGAAATTTTCGTTAATTCCTAAATCTGAATTGATTACGGTTAAAGCAGCATGTTTTTGTTCATCGCTGCCAAAATTAGTTACTTTAATCACAAATTGTAATTCTCGGGTGCAAGTTAATTCTTCTGGACTCATACTTAATTTTTCAATCCGGACATCATCTTGCTCCCTTTCTACTTCTAAGCCCAAATCCCATCGAACTTCGTATCTTGCTTTATTCCCGTCTTTTCCGGTAACGGTTATTTCTAATTTATATTGGTCATCTTCTTCAATTGTTTTCGGAATAGTAAAAGCAAAAACAACTTCATTATCCACAGACTCCAAAACTGCGCCTGCTTCAATTTCAAAGTCTTGGTCTTCATTAATTCTTTCGCCAAAATTATTATTATTTAATTCTATGCTGATTTCTCCTTCAATATCTCCTTCATCATAATCTTGGTCAAATAAATTATTAAGCTGGAATCTTAATTCCACGGCATCTCCCGGCCCTAATTCTTTTACTTTTTCTGCATTTTCATTAATGGTTTTAACTCTTTCACCATTAACAAACACATTTAATTTTTTAATTTCCAGCATTGGTTGAACGTCAGTTTTTAATTTAAATTCTTTAGTAGAAGTGCCGCCAACTTTTAAAGTGCCATATTCACTAACTCCTTGATCAACATTTACTGGAATTTTTCCGGAAACTTTTATTTCGGAACTTGCTCCCGCAGTTATTTCTAAAGAAGTGGGGCTTACAGTTAAATCATAATTAGTTATTAAATCTTGCAAAGTTAAAGAAATATTTTCAGTAGTATTGTCGGTATTAACAATAGTTATTGTCTGTTCAAAGTTTAATTGATCATCATTATCTTCCAAATCTTCGTAATTTACTGCCTTGGTTAATGCCGCGTCAGCAATTTCTACACTAGCTAAAGCCAAGTTAGCTAAGAAAATAGTAAAAATAAGTCCAAAGATTAGTAAAGCTCTATTTTTGTTCATGAACATCACTATTGTCTTTATTTTAAAGTAGTACTATTTAAATGTTATGTTTTTTTATGATAACTTATGCAGAATCTAAATTAAAGAAATTAAAAAATAAATGTCTTTATGTATTAGGTGCGGCGCGAATTTAATCTTTTTTATTCCTTGCAATCAGGATCAAGCACCGCTCCCTGAGTTTCCCCATGGTTAGTTTGGTTATCATAATCATCCTGTTTCTGGTCAAATTCACTCTTAGCAGCCATTGCCAACTCTTCCACCTTATCTACCAAGTTGTTTGTAGCTGCCAATTTGGCCGTTTCGCAATCGTCAGCGCATTCTGAAGCAGTTGCTCCCTGAATGAGTTCTTCAAGCTTCTCACTGTAAGCCTTGCAAAGGTCAACGTGTCCCTGCTCATGTTTTACTAACCCTTCCAGGAACTGATCCCAGCAATAATCACATCCTCCCCAACGAGGCAAGGTTACGGCAGCTTCATAAGGAGCATCGCATTCAGTAACCCAGAAATCCCAGCAGCAAACCTTCCGGTCGTTTTCAATTTTAAAGTATGTTTTTCCTTCGTAATCAAAAGTATATTCTACGTCGCAGCTAGCCTGCGCCGCATAAATTTTTCCGGTTTTTGGATCTTTAAACCCTTTCCCGGTTTGCGGGTCAAAAATGTCGCTGCCTGCTTCTTCAGCAGTATTCCCGGTAACGCCATAATAGCTTGTGGCTGCTCCTTCGAAACCACTGCCGGGATTATTTTCAATGCAGTCCGCTCCGCCGGTTCCGCTCAGGCCTCCTAGACCTCCGGCATTAGAACCCCCGGTATTATTTGTTCCTCCCAGGCCTGCAGCACCGCCAGCACCAGAGCTGTTAATAGAAGTTTCATCTTTTTGCAGTCCCTCACCGCAGGCGTATGCGCCAGTTAAAACGGCTAAGGAAATTATTGTTCTTTCAATTTGTTTGTTCATAGTTCTCTACCTCATTTAATTTTAGATTGTTAAATCGTTTTGCAAAGGTATTTAAGTGTTGTGAATTAAGCGCAAATTAAAATATAACAAAATTAAAAAATAATAAGAAAAATAAACTAAAAAATCAATTACACTTATTTATTGCCCATGTAAAAGAATTTCTCAATGGATACATCTGAGTCTTTATAATTTCCCGATCGCGGATGGTTTGCGGGAACTTTATCATTGTTATTAACTGTCGGCTGTGGCTGCGGCGCCTTAACTGCCTCTTTGGTTAAAATATCTCCTGCAGAAGGAATATTATTATAAATTATTTTGCCTTTCATAGTCATAATTTCTTTTTCCATGGCTAGCATTTGTTCCTGAAATTCTTTTATTTTTTTAACTAAAAAAGCAGAGTTTTGTTCCAGAATATCTTTAATCTTTTCCTGTGAAATATCTTCACTTTTAGGTCTCACATCACAAGCTAAGGAATTACTACTTCCCCCCATTCCTGCCTTAACAGAATTATAAGCATCGTTAGAATCTCGCGTCCTAAAGGTTTTTTCAGCTAAATCGACTGCTTCCTGTCGGTCTTGGGCAATACCTTGTTTTAATAAATCTAGAGCAAGAGCATTTACCTTTTGAATTCGTTCTACGTCCATCAAACTTCACCTCATTATTAATTATCATCAATCTAAACTTTAGGTTAAATTATACCCAAATATGATTTAAAAATACATTTAAGAATAAGTTAATAACTTTTTCTATTCTGGGGAGCTATAATTAAGGCTATAATTGGATTATCCACAAACTACTGGTATGGTGAAAGGGATAACTTTAGCCGTGCCTAAATAAACTAAGACCAGGCCAAGAACTATGCCTATTAATAGACCTACCAGAAAATACTTAAATTCAATGATGCCTAATTGGCCTCTTTTTTCCATAAGCTTAGATTTTTTTCCTGCTTATATAAATGTTTCTACAACTGCGCCCATTTAATTTGTTCTAAAATGCCTTTTTCAACCGAAACATTTATAAACAGCTACTAGAATATATATATAAAAGTAACGCTTTGGTGATGGATTTCTAGAGGTACACAATGATTCGAAAAGCTTTAAAAGAATGTCCCGAATGTGCTAGCAAGAATATTTTTAGAGATGTTGAAAAAGGAGAAACCGTCTGTAGGGACTGTGGTTTGGTAATTGAAGACCGCATGGTTGATTTTTCTCAGGAATGGCGCAGTTTTGAAGACGATGGCCAGGTAAGCAAAAGAAGAACCGGGGCGCCCTCAAGTCAAACTCAATTTGATCAAGGATTAGGTACGGAAGTAGGAACTACTTCTGACTTTTATAGATTAGGTTCTGATAAAGAAAGAGACCGCTTTTTCCGATTAAGGAAATGGAATATCCGAATCAGTACCGCTATTGAAAGAAATCTTAAAGTAGCTTTAGCAGAATTAAAAAGAGTTAGTTCATTCTTAAGGCTGCCTAAATCCGTTGAAGAAGAAGCAGCTCGAATTTACCGTTTAGCGGTACAAAAAGGGTTAGTTAGGGGAAGATCTATGGAATCAGTCGTAGCAGGAGCTTTATATGCAGCCTGTAGAAGGCATGAAATTCCTCGTACCTTGGATGAAATGGGCGAAGCTTCCGGTATTGAAAAGAAAGAAATTGGGCGAACTTATCGCTTTGTAACCAGAGAATTAGAGATTAGTATTAGGCCGAGCAATCCTGCAGATTATATTCCCCGCTTTGCTTCTGCCTTAAAGTTAAGTCCAGAAACACAATCTGAAGCTGTAGAAATACTAGAAATGGCGCGGGATATTGAACTTACTTCTGGTCGAGGTCCAACCGGTATTGCCGCTGCCGCTTTATATGTTGCTAGTTTAATTCACAGCGAAAAAAGAACTCAACGAGAAGTTGCCGATGTGGCTGGGGTTACGGAAGTAACCATTCGAAACCGATATAAAGAATTAATCAAGAAACTTAAATTAGCTAAATCGGTTGAAAAAAGCAAGAAGAAATAGTTTAAGAAATAAAATCTTGTTTTTATCTTGTTTTATATAAAAAGCAAAAGATAAGTTCGATTATTTCTTGCTTTCTCTATAAGTTTTTTAGTACGAGAATAGTTTTTATTTATT
>CAZKNU010000061.1:0-6871 GCA_964554235.1 uncultured Methanosarcinales archaeon
CCCTTATTCTATGTTAAGTATGGGAGAATTGATTGTTTTTGCTGATCGAAAAGTTAAAGCTAAAGGTTTAGATAAATCAAATAAACCAGATGAAAATAAAGTTAAAAACTACTTCTTTTGTGAAGATTACAGCAATCTTTCTTTATTAACTGCCTCTTTTGATTTAGCGGTTAATCCGGCAGAAAAATTAACTTTATTTTATCCGGGCTGCGGCGCAGATATTTTGTTTCCTTTAAAGTATCTTGAAAAAATATTTCCCACTGTAACAGAAATTAATCTTGTTTTTAATGACTTTGATAACAATTTAAATTTAATTAAAACAGTTTTAGATGATGTAGGAGTAAGTTTTGCTGAAGAGAAAAACAACACCATTCATTTTTACTGGAACAATCAATTAATTTATTTACAATTTCTTCAAGGAAATGTGTTTGAAATAGAGCTGCCCAAGTTTGATATTTATTTCGAAAAAGCATTCAGGATAATGAAAAGTTATCATCCCGAATACGAAAACAAAATTTTTTCAAAATTAAAACCCCAGGGAATTTTGATCAGCGATTCCGGTTTTCAGGAATTTCCGCTAAAAAAATTAAAAGTATCCAAAAAATTAAGCGCGTATGGGGAGATGATTATCGGTGTTAAATAATCTTGATGGTATTGATGACTACATCTTCCACCGGCATATCCTGGCCATCGGTTTCAACGGCAACAATTTTATCTACTACATCCATGCTGGCAATAACTTTTCCAAATACGGGGTGCTTCGAATCAAGAAAATTGTTGTTAATGACGTTAATGAAAAATTGGCTTCCTCCGGTATTTGGTCCGGCATTAGCCATTGCTATCGTTCCTCTTACATTGGACAAGCCTTTTGCAAATTCGTCTTTAATAGTATATCCCGGTCCTCCCGTGCCCCAAAGATATTTTTTTGAAGCGTCTTTGGTCAACGGATCCCCTCCTTGAAGCATAAATCCGGATATAACTCGGTGAAATGTGGTGCCGTCATAAAAACCTTTTTCTGCCAAGGCAATAAAATTATTGGTTGTGATGGGCATTTGAGCTTCAAATAATTCAATTTTAATGGCACCTAAATTAGTTTCAATTACTGCCACGCGATTCATTTTTTCTCCCCCGCAAGCTGATAAAAATAAAGTAATTATTAATAGGATAAACAGGAATAAGTGTAAAAAAGTTGGTTTCATGGCAGCCAACTCTGCGGATTTTTTAATTTATCCGGCAAATATTTATCAATAACAAAATTTAAACCGTGCTTGGCTAAAGCTTGCTGTTCTGCACGTGCTTTCATTTTAACCATTTGTTCCAAGGCTTTTTGCCATTCTTTATGGTGTTTAATAAAAGGATCATTTTTAATTAAATCTTTAATTTTCTTAATGTCTACTTCCTTTAAAGGATGTGTGGGTAATTTATAATCAATAATGTCCTGGGGAGTAACGCCAAAGAAATGGGCTTGAGGAACACAAAAGTATTCGTTGATATGGGCTGCATTTCCCGAGCCAACTTTTAAGGTTCGGTAAATATTTCCAAAACCATAAGGGTCACCATCGGTAAATACATATACGGGTATTTTTTTTTGATCAGAAAGCATGCGGACAAATCTGCGGCAGGCTCGCGTAGGGACGCCGCCCATAGAAACAAGGATGCAATTGGCCGTTCTCCAGTATTTATGCTTGTTCAAGCGCTCAAACATACCGTGGGTTTCAATAGCTAAAATAAATTTGGCTTTGGTTTCAAATTTTAAATGTTCACAAGTACAGGGAACAGAGTATGCTCCCGAACCAAATTTAGTGCAGTCAATGTGCAGTTCTTTTCCCGTTTCTGAATCGCGATCTATAACTACTAATTCTCCAGCGACATCTCCGCCTTTCTCTTCCGGTATAAAACCAATCTGCTCCCGGTTAACCATCATCATTGCTTCAATATCGTCCATGACCGTATCTGATTCCGGCTGTTCTAAGAAGCGGGCATCGCCCCAGTTTTTGCTTACATAATATGCTTCCCTTTTGGTGGCAATATCATCGGTGTTAACTAATTGCATCGAAAGCCCCATCATCTTTAAGGTTTGGGCAAATGTTTTGATAGTAGAAGCAGTCAGAGTTCGCGACTTAATCGCTTTCTGAAGAACAAAATAACCTTCGCTTTCATCATATTTAACATTGCTTAAAGCACGCAGAGGGATTTTTAATTGTGGCTGCTTAAGCTGTTTAATCTTATTGTGAATATCTTCGGTGGTTTCTTTAATTTTTTGTACAACTGATTTACTATCTTTTTTTGGATTCATAAGTTTTCTTCACCACTGTCTTCATCTTCATTAGTATTCTCTTTCTGTTTTTTCTTACTTTTTCTTTCTTCTCCCTCTTCCGGAAATTCAATTTCATTTTCTTCTTCCAACCCTATTTTTGCTAATTCCGGATCATATTCAGGATTATCAATACCTATTTCTTCTAATTCTCCTCGTGTATGTTCTAATATTTCGCACAGATTATCTTCAATTTTCTTTTTTTCTGTATCACTTATTTTAATAATTTCTTGGATAGCTTCAGCAACATGAGGAATATATTTTTCGATGTAACTTCTTTTCTTCGCTTCTTCACCAATCCTTCTTTTCTTATTAACAAAAGCAGCTAATTTCCGACCGCAATCTTGCAACGCTAATTTTATTTCTTTAACTATTTCTGGATAATGAGCTAAAGCTTCTTTTGATTCAGAAGTAAAGGGCACCCATACTGAAGTCATGTGTACTACGACGGTACAAGGGCCAGAAGGCAAAGAGTTTTTGCTTTGCTGTAAGCCATAGGCTTTCCAGTTATTATTTTGGATGGCATTAGTTATGGCGCAAGCTCCTTGCTGATATAATAAAGGAACACGATTGGCAAACCGCATAATTCGTACCGTTGAATCGCCGCTTTGTTCTCCTCCATAAGCTAAGGCAGCTTCGATTACAAAAGGGTTGCCTCGATATACGGCTGCTGGGCGAGTCGCCGAACAATATAATTCCGCATTAATTTCTTTCCTTAATCCTTTTTCTAATAATTCTGCTCCAATCGGAGAAATGCAATCAGTAGGCGGAGCAATGATTTTGGTTTTCTGAATGCCTTTATATAAATTTTCAGCCATCTCTCGGCCAATTTGTTTTGGTACAGTTCGAGGTAATAAAGCCGAATTTTCACAGATTTCTTTTGCAGTTCCCGGTCCAACCCGAACAAATTCAGTAGTTAAAAATTGCTGCAGGGTTTTTGCAGCCGTAGTTTCTAACATTTTCATTAATCTTCCCAATTCTACGCCGTAAGGGTGGGGTTTAATTTCTCTGGGTTCGGGAGGCAGTTCTGCTATTGCCCTGGGAAAAATAATTTGGCTTGCTTCTGGGTTAGTGTAAATAAAAGTAGCGTGGGGGTTAACGATAGCCGTTTCTTTAATGTATTCATCAACAGATTGCCGTCCTTTAAGATAACTTCCTTCAATATCGATTTCAATTTTGGTTCCGTGGATTTTGCCAGCCCACTCTTCTTCTTTATCTTCCAGAATTTGGGGGGAATTATTTTGCGTGTTTATTTTTAATTTAATGTAATTAGCTTTTTTATCTGGGTCAGTTTTAGAAGTAATGATGGCTGGTTTTCCAGTAGTGAGTTGTCCATAAAGAACGGCAGCAGAAATACCAATCCCTTGCTGTCCTCTAGTCGCAGACAATTTATGAAATTTTGAACCATATAATAATTTAGCAAAAATATTAGGAAGTTGTTTTCGGATAATTCCCGGCCCGTTATCTTCAACGATAACTCTAAACCTAGTTTCACTTAATTGGATGACTTCAACATTAATTTCTGGCAGGATGCGGGCTTCTTCACAGGCATCTAAAGCATTATCTACCGCTTCTTTAACTGCGGTTAACAAAGCTCGACGGGGATTGTCAAACCCCAATAAATGCCGGTTCTTTTCAAAGAATTCTGCTATAGAAATCTCTCGCTGCTTCTTTGCCAGTTCTTCCGCGCTTCTTTCAGCTATTTCTGCCATATTTCTTAAAGAAGGAGAAACGTTTATAAAATTTTGGTTGGAATAAAAGGTTTTCTGGTAAACTGTTTTCTTCTAATATTTTTTTAAAGAAAGCTTAAAATGGTTTAATTTACTATGACCGTGTTAGTTCCTTTATCAATTATTTGTTTACTTGGTTCAATGCCTTCAAAAGTATTTTTGTACAGAACGCTATTCCAGACGTGGCTCTCATGAATGTAAATTCCCGAACTTGGGCTTTCTTTAATGTTGTTGTGGTGTATTAAAACATTCTTTAAATGATAAGGGGTTATACTTGAAACATGCGAACTGGGAAGTAAGGCAATTGCGCCTTGGTAGTTAGAAGTTGATGCCTTAATAATTTGGTTATGTGAAACGGCCAAGTTATAACTTAGCACGGGGCTAATAACATCAGGACCATTAGCATTTCCTTTAAGCCATAACGAGCAGTACCACAACTGAACTCCCCCATTCTTCTTCTTAGAGGGATTATAAATTCCGTCAATTAAGTTATTTCTTATTTCATTAGCATATTGTAAAAAGGGAAATAATAGCCCCTTTTCTTTGGTATAATCCTGAAAGCAGGCAAGCGCCAAAATTCCATCGCTTTCAAATTGCTGGTTGCCTTCTATAGTTGAATCAGAAGCCATTCCCCACCAGCTGATCATTCCCGACTGGCCTTGGTAGTTTGTTTTTAAGCAGTTGCGGTTATCCACCAAATTATCAACTATATAACTGTTCCAGACATTTCTGGCCACAACGAGCTTGCTGGTCTGGTCGGGAATTACATCCCACGGAGGTGAAACCGTGATTTTTGATGGGTTTCCTGGCGTGTACTGGGCAATTTTACGTGCCTGGCCTACGCCCTTGCCATCAGCAACAAAGGCATAATCTCCGGTATAATAATTTGGAGCAGCTTCATTCCATTTACTATTTACCGATACGGTATCTGCCGTTGCTGCAGTAACTGCTGCCAGTTCATTAAATCCGGGCTTGTTCATGTGATTATCATAAACTATAGCTTCACCATCCCCCGCCTTGTCTCCGGTACAGGTGGCGCTATTTTGTGAGATTAAGGACATTTCGTGATTGTTGTACATATTAAAGAAAAAAGCAGCTCTCCAGCCGTTGTTTACATATCCGTCAGCAACATTGTTACTAAAATCCACTCTCTTGGAAGCGCCGATAAAGGAAGCAATTGTCCCCTGCAATTTATCTTCTCTTACATAATCTCCCGGATAAAAAAGGTTATATGCTATTACTGAATTTTCTAAATCAAAGCGGTCAACGGCAGCAATTAGAACAGCCATGTTGTATGCTTGAAATTCATTGTTGGCTATAAAGAGTTGGCGCAGGGAAGCAGATCCGCCATTGCCGGTTCCAAACATCATCTTAGTAAATTTACAGTTATAAATCTGAATATTTTTAACTGTATGCGGCTCATTTTGGTCGAAAGCAATTTTTCCTAAATCTAAGTAAAATAAATAGCCCTTCTCAGGCTCGTTGAACCCTTCCGAATCCAGGTGCAGATCTCTTACAATGTTATCGCCTAGAAGGGTAAAGACAGAAATAACATTATTAAGTCCATTTTCGGGTGCCTTCCAGTCTAGGGTTTGTAGAATTATGCTCTGCTTGGAGCCTGCACCAACTAAATCCACCCATGGCGGGACAACTATGCCATGGTAAAAATAGTATTTGTCACCGGAACTCTTTGGAGACCTCAACTCCCACGTACCTGCCGGAAAATAAACTTCGCCTCCGCCCGCATTTTTAGCAGCATTAATTGTTGCAACAATACATCCGGTATCATCTTTTCCATCATCAGGCTTACAGCCACCATAATCTAAAACTTTAAACTGCTTTTTGGGGATGGGATCAGGAAGGACTTCCAATTCCTGAGGAACATCCACCCAATTAGTTCCGTCTCGGGAAATTTGCACTTTATAATTTCCAGGAGATAATTGGCTTGGTAATGGTACTTTAGCTACATAATGTTCAATGGCGGTGCTAGGATTTCCATCATTAATGGTGATAAGGTCATAGGCTGCCGGAACCGAAGTTCTTCCCCCAATAAGAATAAGTTTGACATGCACCCCGTACCTGGGAATGTAACTTTCTAAATTTCTTCCTACCACTTTAAGTTCCCTTGGAAGAGAAGCATACTTTTGCGTTGAGTAAGCTACGCTAGGAGTAAGCCACAGCGGCCGGGCATCATTAATTAAGATCATTTTGCTCCAGCTGCTTGTGGGGTTTTTAACCCAAAGGGCGTAAGGCTGCTTGCTTTTCATTGTCTCTGGCAGGAGAACCGTAAGAGAGTGGGGAAGGTTAGCATCACTTACCACTTTTAGCTGCCCTTCGGCCGCCATATTTGTTACAGGAATAGTTGCAGGGGGCGATAATGAAGCGGGGAGGTCGGTTGTCTGCTTGTAAACCACAATAGCTCCTTTTTTAAACCCATAACCCGGAAGCATAAGTAAGTCATCCGGTTCTGCCCGCACCGGGCTTTGATAAAAAGGAGTATTAAACACCTGGGGTGCTGTTTCAGTCAGCGGCATACGCTTAAACATTTGTGCAGCAGTGGAAAAGGCTTTTCCAACGACACCCTCTTTTGATGAAAAGATCAAAATGGGAACCAGTAAAAAAAGAATCACAACACTAACTACGCCAATAATAAGATGTTTTTTAATTTGCCTCTTTTTTACCGCTTTTTTCATTATCTATACCTTAAAAATAATTAATATTAAATTAATATAAATAAGAAATGTTATTTAATATTTAAAGTTATACCCCAAAAGGCACAATTCGAAAAGTGAGTGATTTATAAAAAGAGGAATTATCCCCCATATGT
>CAZKNU010000062.1:0-6870 GCA_964554235.1 uncultured Methanosarcinales archaeon
TCTACACCAAATATATCCCTTCTAACACTTTATCAATAGTTCCCTTGCAGTTTTCAATCTTGTTCAACAATTTATGTTCTGTAGCTGCTTTCCTGATCTGGCCCAGGCGGTCAGTGATCTGGGCATACAACCTAATCAAATCGCCTTCTAATAAATTGGTTAATTTAATCACTTCAAAGAAACTCTGCCCTTTGATAAGAGGATAAATAAGCGCCGTCATGGTAGCCAGATTTTCAAACTTTTTCTCTCGGGATAAGTATTCATCAGCATTCAGCCAGGTTCTTAATTGTTTTAATTTTTCATCTTTAAATTCCTGCTTGAATTGGTGATTGACCCGAGGCTCATAAACTAAACAAGCTAAAATTAATAAAATTTGGTACTCATCAAGTTGGTCGGAAAATTCCGTGGAAAAGATTTCCCCAATGGTGATTTCATCAGCAAACACCTTGGAAGAGAAATGCCCTTTTTCGGTCAATTGCCCGTTTTCGATGTAATTCAGCTTGGTTAATTTTTTTACAATGCTGAAATATCTAGATAATAATACTTTAGTCGGCACTTTCGCAAAATTGTCTCCAAATTGCTGGTAAGAGTAAAAACTTAATCTTAAAATGTATTCAATCTCTTTAGGCGTATGCAGGTTGATTAAGTTCAAGACGGTATTTATGGACAACCTAAATTGCGATTTAATTGGCTCAACATCTTTGCTGGTAATGCGCTTGACTTCCTGGTAATTGAAAGTGGGGCGATAAATTAGGCTGACCACATAACCAATCGTGTCAATGCCTCTTCTCCCTGCTCTTCCGGCAATTTGAAAATATTCTTTAGTGTTTAAATAGCGGAAATTAAATCCATCATATTTTCGCAAACTGTTGAAACAAACCGTTTTTGCAGGCATGTTAATGCCTACGGCAAAGGTTTCCGTAGTGTAAAGAACCTTTATCTTGCCTTGACTGAATAATTCTTCTACAATTTCTTTGATTACAGGCAATAATCCGGCGTGGTGAAAAGCAATTCCCTGCGAGATAGTTTCCCTCAACATCTGTGTTGATTTTAATTTACTGATTTCGCTGGGAGCATTTTCTAATTTCTTGCTCATAAATACAGATAAAGAAGGATCTCTGGTGAATAAGTTTGCTTTGGCTAACTCTTGAGCTTTAAGCTGGCAATCCCGCCTAGAAAAACTGAAAAAAAGAGCCGGCATTTTTTCCCGGCCTAATTCTTTAATTAATTCAACATGATTGGGAATGGGAAACTTTTCTTTTTTCTTCTTTTTTCCCTTATCCAGGTGGCGGGAAGAATCTTTTGCGGCTCTTATGTTTTCCAGTGAAGTAATGCCTAATTCAAAATCATAAAATTGGTGTTCTAAGGGAACATTTCGTTTGGTTGCCACAATCGTGTCTACGGCGTGCTTTTTTATGGCCCTGATCCACCGGCTGAATTCTTCAGCATTGGGAATAGTGGCCGAAAGACAGAGGAAGCGGATGGTTTTGGGGCTGTAAATGATTGATTCTTCCCAAACATAGCCTCTTTCAATGTCATTGATGTAATGAATCTCATCAAAAATCACATAAGCCACCTGTTCAATTTCCTGTTCGTTGCTTACGACCATATTTCGGTAAATTTCCGTCGTCATGATTAAGATTTTTGCCTGTGGATTAATAACGATGTCGCCCGTCATCAAGCCCACTTTGCTTTCCCCATAGTCTTTAGAGAAATCTTTGTATTTCTGGTTGGAAAGGGCTTTTATGGGGGCAGTATAAATTATTTTTTTATCATCATCTTTATGTTTATCAATGATAAAATCAGCAATCAAGGTTTTTCCGCTCCCGGTGGGAGCAGAAACAACTACGGAATGGTTGTCTTCAATGGCTTTAATGGCCTGTTCCTGAAATTGGTCTAAAATAAAATTTTTGAATTTCATGGTTTAAAATCTGATTACGTCTCTTTTTTAAATCTAAGCTTATACTGGTGTTTGTTTTATTATTACTTTTTAATTATCACTAATTATTTCTTAATATACTAATAGAAAAAGATTCTTTTTAAATATTCCCGTGCCGATTGGCAAATTTTTTCTGTGGGGTTAATGGAAGAATCAACGATGGTTTCAATGGACTTACTTTCTCTAGCTTTACATTCTTGAAGATATTCCCAGCGGACTAGACTATCGGGAACCTGCTGCAGCATTACTCCGGTAGAAATAGCACTAGCTACAACTAATCCAGCAAAATACTTGCCTGCAAAAGTTCCGTTCTTCATTTTTAGTTTTAATTGCTGTTTATTTAAATAACTTTAGGTATTATATTCTTGAGTATATAGTTTGATTAACTATTAAAGAAATAAAAATTATCTAAATAGAAAAATAAGATTTAATTTTAAAAAAACAAATCATTAATATTGGTCTAGAATATTTTTCAAATCGCCCAAAACCTTTTTTGCATGTTTTCCTGCAGTCGCAAATTCAATAAGCGTCCACTTTTCTAATGGGCTAATTTTTGCTACTAAAGTGGTGTCCTTCAAATGATATACCCATTCATTCCCCGAACTACTTATTTCGTAAGACAAATCAAGACCCTTTGGTGCAGAGATTAAATCTGCTTTTGTTTTTATTAAATAACCACTTACTTTATCAACAAGGCCTAGTTCCTGCGTACATTTAACCAGTTTTGTTTGTCGCATTTTTTTCCACACTTCTTTGATTAACTCCTTTTAAATTCTCCCGCAGTATCCAGCAAATCAACATGCCCCATGAATAAGCCCCGGCAGCAGTAGCGGTCTAAACCTAATGAATCCATTACTTTCTTGGGCTCTTCCCCTTTAATTACTCGTTCTTTGT
The DNA here is from genome assembly GCA_964554235.1 of uncultured Methanosarcinales archaeon. Lineage (GTDB taxonomy): Archaea > Nanobdellota > Nanobdellia > Woesearchaeales > GW2011-AR9 > JBBSWB01. The sequence continues at coordinate 2,834 of CAZKNU010000062.1, forward strand.
ATTCTTCCCACAAATGTCCGACGGGTTTACCGCATGAAAAACAACGTATTGGGATTATCATTTTTGTTATAGCCTCATCTGTATGATTTCTGTCGCTTAGCTCTTGCTTTGGAATCGTTTGGTTTACAGGTTTCTTTTCTACGGATATCTGCAACTAACAGCAATCGATCATAGTCTTCAAATACACTTTTAAGTTTAGGCTCGTACTGAACTAAAGCCCGAGCAATCGCCAATCTAACGGCATCTGCTTGTCCGTTGATGCCTCCTCCGGCAACTTTTACATCCAGATCAATTTTATTAGCAATTTCACCAGCTAAAGTTAAAGGTTCAGAAACTCGTAATCTTAAAATACTGTTGCTGTAACTGTTTAAGTATTGGCCATTGATTTTTATTTTTCCTTTTCCTTCGTTTAAAGTAGCCCTAGCTACAGCTCGTTTTCTTTTTCCCTGTTTTTGAATTTTTTTTCCAGTCATTTTACATCCATTTAATTATTATATTTTTCCGCCCAAATGCCGGCAGATTTCTCCAACAGTGATATATTTTAAAGTTGGTAATTTTTTAGCTGAGGAATTTTTTAAAACAATTAAATCTTTTTCATTTACTCCGGAAGGCATACCCACATGGCAATAAATATGCCGGTAAGCTGCTTTCCCCCGGGCGAATTGCCAAGGAAGCATTCCTCGAATAGCTAAGCGGACAAATTTATCCGGTAAGCGTGAATACTTTGGACTTCTGGAAGGATAACCTCGGCGGTCCCATTTTTCTTTTTCATGAGCAAAAGTATTGGTTTTTCTCCCGCTGATAATTATTTTTTCACAATTAACTACTTGAACTTCTTCACCCAGTAAGGCATCTTTTGCTGCATGCGCAGCCAATCGTCCTAAGATCATTCCTGCTCCGTTATAAATTTTCATGCTAAAAAACCCCCGGTTTTTGGCACAAGAAAACCTTTGTGGTTTTCTGTGCAGAAGGCTTTGCCTTCTTGCATGCTAAAAATGATAGTTTTCATTTTTTTCATCCTAAAATCCTCACCTTTTTACCTTCTGGATTTTTTTCCCATAATTCTTGGATGGATAATGTTTTTCCTTTTGCATCCATAATTTTCCGTTTAGCTTCCTGAGAAAAATTAAGTGCAGCAACTTCCACTTTCTTGCTGATTTCTCCAACACTTAATACTTTTCCTGGAACAATGATAGTTTCCCCCTCGCGGGCAAATTTATCAATTTTGTAAACATTAATGGTTCTTCTTAATCGAGTTGGTTTATTCAAATCCTTTGCAATTCTTTTCCAAAATTTACTTTTTTTGCCAGCTTCAGCTAGCTCAGCGAGCAATTTTTGCAATTGATAATTTGAAGGGCCGGTCAATTTAACCATTTTAGATCATCTTTTCGAATTCTTCGATTTTTTCAATAAGTATTTCTGCACTGGTGTGGAGCATTTCTTTGCAAGTCAATTGCCCCCAACTTTCTACATAAACAACTAAATTATCAGTATATTCAACGGTGATGCCTTTATCTGCTTCAGCATAAGTTTCCAGGAGATTGCTGTCATATACTTTTTCTTGGATTAATTCCACTTTATGATCTTTAACTTTAAAGACTCCGTCTACACATAATTCGGCAATTTTTGCTGGGTCTTGAACTTTACCTACTTTAACTACTGGTTCTCTTTTGTAATAGATTAATCCGGGTGCCCATTTGGAATGCTCTTTTCCTTTACCCATTATGGCAGTCATGATTAAATCTATTTTTTGTTTTGCCAATAATTTAACTACGGGCATTTTTTCATAAACAAAAGTGCATTTAGGATCTGCGCTTTCTGCTTCTTCAGCATAAACATACCCTTTCTTGCTCGATTTTAATTTTATTTGTAAAGTACAGGCTGCGCATTTCTCATCAATTTCTGCTTGATTTTTAGGCAGGCGATAACTTTTTAAGTCAGTTTTGATTGGAATTAATCCTAAACGAAGAGCTAACATTTCATCATAAAGAGCAGAACCATTGTCTTTAACTTCTACAAATTCTACGGCCAAGGTTGGAACTTCTTCCATAATTAATCTGCGGATCGTATTAGCAAAAGGTTCAGAACTGCCTTTAAGCAAAAAGATTAGTTTATTCTTCTTTTTCTCTTCCTTTATTTTTTCGAGTTTCATGTTTTTATTTTCAGCAAATTTTTTGCTTAAACTCTCCTTCCTCTTCGTCCGCCTTTCATTCTGCAGCCGTTGTGCGGTTCAGGAGTTACTTCTTCGATTTTACCAATTCTTAATCCAGATCTGGACAAAGCTCGAATAGCTGCTTGAGCACCAGGGCCAGTATTTTTAGGGCCATTATGTCCGCCTCTGCCCCTAACTCTAATCATTAAACCATTAATGCCTTTTTCCAAACAGATTTCAGATATTTTTTTAGCTACGCCCATTGCCGCAGTAGGAGAACTTTCCAAGCGGTCAGTTTTAACAATTTGTCCACCACTGGAACGGGCAATTGTTTCTGTGCCGGTAATATCCGTTACAGTGATAAGGGTATTATTATAAGTAGATAAAATATGGGCAATGCCCCACCTGATTTTATTCATGACTGGGGGTCTAGCATAACTTTTTTCAGAACTAATTTTTTCAATTTTTTCTTTAGGAGCAGGAGTATTTTCTTTTTCAGGAGTTGCCGTTTCGTCTGTTTTTTTCATTTTATTTGTAATTCCTCAATTTTCATTTAGTTAAAACTTCTTCTGCTTTAACTGGTTCTATGGGAGCGCCGGGTTCAGCGTCTTTTTTCTTCCTGCCAGATTTTTTTCTATCTGCTGTATATTCCCTGACTGCTTTAATTTCTTCTTTGATTTCTTTAACTTCTTTTTCCCGGACTCTTTCCGGATGATTTTCATCAAATAAAGCGGATTTGTCTTTGAAACTAATGGAGCCTTCTTCTTCCAATGAAACAATATAGGATGGCCGAGCAATTTCCTGTTCGCCGATTTTAACATGTCTATGAACAATAAATTGGCGGGCTTGATTCATAGTTTTAGCTAAGCCTTTTCTGAATACTAAGCTTTGCAGCCTTCTTTCCATCAGCTGTTTTAATTCTAAGCCCAAAATCTGATCTAAGTCTGCTCCAGTAGGCAATAAACCCAACCGCTGCAACTTAGTAAGAATCTGTGTTTTTTCTTTTTCAGCCTGTTCTGTTTTTGTTGCCGTTAATTTTTTAGCAATATCTTTATATTTTTTTAAGAATGAGTTAGCAATGAAAATTTCTTTTTTATTTTTTAATCCGTACTCTTTTTTTATAACACCTTCTGTCTCGATGTTATTCTTGTTCCAAGGGTGTCTTGGCGTATTGTACTTTTTTTTAAGTTTTTTTGGATCGCCCATTTTTAATCATGCATTTTTTATTAATTTTATTTTTTAATATTTTAGCTGCCGTTAGTTTTTTAATCATTTATTTTTTTGCGTCTTTCTTGGTGTCTTTCTTTGCACTACCCGTACCGGCTTTAGCTGGTGCAGCTTTCTTGGTAACTCCCACTACTTTTCCCTTGTTCCTTCTGAAGTGAGCTTTGGTTCTTTGCCCTCTTACCGGCAAGTTCTTCTGATGCCTCATTCCGCGCAAGGTTTTAATTTTCTTTAGTCTCTTTAAATCATTATCTTTTACAAAATTAAGTGTTCCAGTAAGCAGGTGTTTGTCTTCTCCGCTTTCGTAATCTTTTTTCCGGTTAAAGGCCCAGGAAGGGATTCCGTGTTGTTGCGGTTCTTGGACGGCAGTGTTAAGTTTTTTTATTTCTTCGTCGCTAAGATTACCGGCTTTAGTTTGTTTATCAATATTTAGAACCGCGCAGATCATGTCGGCAAAATTAATTCCGACCCCTTTGATGTTGGTGAGAGCAAAGCGGATTACTTTTCCTCCCGGAAGGTCAACATTTGCAATACGTACAATGTGCTTAAAGCCTTTTTCTTCTGCCATGATATTATGATGTCCGAGAAATACACTGCAGTCCTATAAAGCGCGTGAACTCGGACTTATCCCCTCTTATTATGGGGTTTATTTATAAAGATT
>CAZKNU010000063.1:0-6715 GCA_964554235.1 uncultured Methanosarcinales archaeon
TAATTCTCAAAAAATAAAAATTATTAAAAATTTAAATTTTAAAAAATAATTTAAATAATAATAAAAATTAAAAAAACCTTTCTTCAAACAAACAGCGGCGCCAACACTAAAGTTATGGTTGCCAGCAATTTTATCAAAACATGAATGCTCGGTCCGGCAGTATCTTTGAAAGGATCACCAACCGTATCGCCAACTATAGTCGCTTTATGCACGGCAGAACCTTTCCCACCCAAAGCGCCGGTTTCCACATACTTCTTAGCATTATCCCAAGCTCCGCCGCCATTGTTAAAGACTAAAGCCATCAAAACTCCGGCAATCGTGGCCACCATTAGTAAAGCGGCCGTGGCTTCTGCTTTAAGTAAAAAGCCAACTATAATTGGAAAGCCCACCGCCAGCACACCGGGAAGCACCATATTCTTCAATGCACCTTTGGTAGTAATGTCTACGCAGGCAGCATAGTTGGGCTTTTCTTTTCCTTCCAAAATATTTTTATTTTTGAATTGGCGGCGAACTTCTTCAATGACATATGCGGCAGTTTTTCCTACTGCTCGGATAGCCAAAGCACTGAATAAGAAAACCAGCATCGCTCCCAATAAAGCTCCGATAAAGACGGGGACTTTGGATAAATCTACTGCACTCATTGCTTTTCCAGTAAGGTTGGCTACTTCATCTAAGTAAGCAGAAAATAACAGGAACGCAGCTAAAGCTGCAGAACCAATCGCATAACCTTTAGTCAAAGCTTTGGTGGTGTTGCCAACGGAATCTAATTTATCGGTTCTTTTTCTTACTTCTTCAGAAGCTTTAGACATTTCAATTATTCCGCCGGCGTTATCAGTTATCGGTCCAAAGGTATCCATGGCTAAGATGTAGGCAGCGGTAGAGAGCATGCCCATGGTCGCAATTGCTGTTCCATATAAACCGCCGTGCTCTACTCCGGACTTTATTCCAAAATAATAAGATGAAAATAAAGCTAAAGAAATAACTAGTACAGGTAAAGCAGTCGATTCTAAAGCAACAGAAAACCCAGCAATAATATTGGTTGCTGGTCCGGTTTTAGAAGCTTCAGCAATTTCTCTAACTGGGCGATATTTATATTCCGTATAATACTGAGTGATGTAAACAAACAGGATGCTGGTTACTATACCGACTAAACCGGCATAAAAATACCAAATATTTCCCAACAGCCAATCGGTAGTAAAATAGAAAGCTGCTGCCGCCAAGATGCTAGCAACAAAATAACCCCGATTCAACGCTTTCAGAGGATCTTCATGTTCATTTCTCATTTTTACGGACAGAATGCCAATAATTGATGCTAATAAACCAAAAGCTCGAACTACCAAAGGAAATAAAACTCCATTAAATCCAAAGACTGGAAATAAAGCAACCCCTAAAATCATCGCCCCAATATTTTCAGCAGCCGTACTTTCAAACAAGTCTGCTCCCCTACCGGCACAATCTCCAACATTGTCGCCAACTAAATCGGCAATAACCGCGGGATTGCGGGGATCGTCTTCAGGAATTCCTGCTTCAACTTTTCCAACTAAATCTGCACCTACATCGGCAGCTTTAGTATAAATTCCCCCGCCCAATTGCGCAAATAAAGCTACAAACGAAGCGCCAAATCCGTATCCAACGATCATAAAAGGGGTAGTTTTAGGATCGGCACCAAATAAATAATATAAGACCGTAACTCCAAACAAAGATAAAGCTACCACTAATATTCCCGAAATTGCTCCGCCCCACATAGAAATCTTTAAGGCTTGGGCTAAAGATTTTCTGGCCGCGGCCGCCGTCCGAATATTGGCTCTTACTGAGATATACATTCCAATAATTCCAGCTAAGGCTGAACAAAAAGCGCCGAAGATAAAAGAGGCGGCCGTTTTTACAGCATAATCCCATTTACCAAAATAAGCATATAAGCCAAAAATAATAACCATAACAATTACTGCTAACACCCCAATGGTTTTATACTGCCGTTTCAAGAAAGCTTCTGCACCTTCTTTAATAGCATTAGAAATTTCCCGCATTTCCGACGTACCTTGGTCTTGTTTCATTACATATCCAGTCAAGAATCCGGCCACCCCAAACGCAAATAAACAAATTACCAAAACCAAAGCTAATAACATTTTAATACCCCCCTAAACTTATTAAATTAACTTAATTTGAGTTATATATAAATTTTGCTTTTTTGAAGGCTCTGTAGAAACCCTCTCGTTCCGTTGCTCGAATCAATGTAATATCATATCGAGCACCGTGTGCGGGTCGCAATCGCTGCAAATTATATTCACAAATAATTGGGCTACGTCACTGGCCCTTTGGCGAGGGTTTCTACAGAGCCTTTTTTGAAAGCTAAGGGGAATTTAATTCCTGCGATAGTTTTAATAAAAGTTTAGGGGCACGCCCGCAGTCGAACCAATTAAGCCTTGCTGGCTTATCCTCTAAGCTTCTCAAGTTTGCTACCCTCAGAACATGGTGATTGAAAGTTAAGGCTGCTTCCTTCCGGACCTGACCTGGTTCCTGACAAGCCCATCCCCGAGGACAAACCGTCAGCAAAGACAAAGAGGACCAGCAAAACAAAACAGGCCCTTCATTGGGCTTCGGCTCCATGTAAAGTCCATTCACGGTAACAGCGCAGGACTAGCGCGCCAGCCTAGCTCTCCCTCTAATTTACGTATTAGGAACGTAGTGCGGCATTCGGAGCTTCGCTCCTCAACCCGACCTAACTCTTATTAAATAAGTTTGTTTTATAAAGGTTTGGGTTAAATTATTTAATTATCGGCCCAAATACTTTTTTATGCTCTAACCTTTGTAACGGATTATATAGCTTACGCCCATATATTTTATTTCCCACATATTTAAAACTACAGCAGCCTTATTCCCTTCCGTGATAGAAAAGAAAGAGATTAACCTCAGGGTAGTAGAAGGCGGAAAAAGAGTTAAAAAACCGCTAGCTCAAGTTGATTTAACGGGGAAAAAAGAACACGCCATCAATACGCGCACTTACCATGCTTACTATGAACTGCTTAATAAATATTTTAATGAGGCTTATTTCAAGAACTATTTTGTTAATGAATACTTAACTGCTGTTAATAACATTAAAAACCTGTTTCAAGAGGTAGCTGCGCGGAGCGGAAGAAAAATAAATTTGCTGGAGAAAATAGTTGAATTAGACATAATTTATGCTGATGAACCAAGTTTTCCTCATCCCGCAGGCTATGCTAAAGATGCAGAAGATGGAAACTTAAAGCAAAATCCCCCTTTCTATTTTGATGAAACGGAAGGCATGGTTATTGCTTTAGAAAGAAAGCATCTGCAAACTCACTGTTATTATGCAATGGCGCATGAATGCGGAGGCCATTACCTGGATTTTTTATTTAATCGGAAAAGATACCGAAGACGGACCGCGACCATGAATGAAGCAATGGCCCTGCTTACAGAAAAACATTTGGGCACGAAGGGGTTTTATACGACCTCACCACTACATTTAAGAGCAGAAAGATTGCTGCGAGCCTTATCCAAAACCAGTTTTAACAAAATGGGTTTTGCTGACCAGTGGCAGCTGCTGAATAACCTGCTGGACCACCAAAAAGCGCAGGAATATTTCAAAGAGCACTTAGAAGAAAAACCAGAAATTAAATTTTAAAAGATGAGAAATTCAATTTTAAATGTTTTTTTAAAGACACTAATTATTAAAAATCTTAACATCTAAAAATCAATTCTAAACTCAAAACCTTGCTCACGAAAACCTAATTTCTTATACCAAGCATGAACTTTGTCGCGTGAAGGCCTGCTGGTGCAGATCAACTTGTAGCATCCCTTCTTTCTTGCTTCCTCGATCAAAGCCTCAACTATTTTCTTGCCATAGCCTTTTCCCCTAAACTCTTCTTGGACAAAAACATCTTCCATAAAACCAAACGGCTTCTGGTGCAAATCGTTTTTTAATAGGTAAAGAAAAGCCCGGGCAATCTCTTTTCCGCCAGTCTCCAAAATGAATTTAACTCCTTCCGAAGAGATTTCTTTTTTCCTGATTTCCATACTTCATTTGGATATGCAACTAATTTAAAAAATTAACTGTTCGCCAGCCTAGAAATCCAAACATTTTTAAATAAGACTAAAGATTTGTCACTAAATGGTTGAATTAATTATTACCGAGAAGCCCAGTTCAGCAAAGAAGATAGCAGAAGCTTTAGCCGACAGCAAATTAGTGCAGAAAAAAAGCAAGCAGTCTTCTTATTTTGAATTAAAGCATAAAAATAAAGAAATCGTTGTAACCTCGGCAGTCGGGCATCTGTATGGCTTGGTTGAAGAAAAAAAGAACGGATGGGGCTATCCGGTTTTTGAAATCAAGTGGGAACCTTCATTTAAAGGATCAAAAGAGCTTAAATATGTAAAAGATTATATTGACAACATTTCTAATTTAGCCCAGAATGCAGACGAGTTTACCATTGCCTGCGATTACGATATTGAAGGAGAAGTCATTGGATTGAATGTTATTCGTTTTGCCTGCAAGAAAAAAGATGCTAACCGGATGAAATTTTCCACTTTGACTAAATCAGACTTAATAGAAGCATATGAAAATAAAGCAACCCACCTAGACTGGGGACAAGCTAATGCCGGAGAAACTCGGCATAAATTAGATTGGTTCTATGGTATCAACCTTTCTCGGGCACTTACTTCTTCTGTAAAAGCGGCCGGATCATTTAAAGTAATGTCTATTGGTAGAGTACAAGGCCCGGCTTTAAAACTGTTAGTTGACCGAGAAAGAGAAATCCAAGCATTTAAACCGGAACCTTTCTGGCAGATTTCTTTACAAGGAAATCATAAAAAAGAAGCCATTGAAGCTTGGCACGAAGAAGATAAAATCTTTGATCCCAAAAGAGTATCTAACATCTTAGCAAAAGTAAAAGATCAAAAAGAAGCAAAAATAAAAGAAATCAAAAGAACCAAACGCCAGCAGCTGCCTCCTGCCCCTTTTAATTTAACTGATTTGCAATCAGAAGCATATGCCCAATTTAAAATCACCCCCAAAGAAACTTTAGCCTTGGCTCAGAATTTATATTTAGCGGGAGTAACATCTTACCCGCGAACTAGCTCTCAGCAGTTAGATCCAAAACTGGGATTTACAAAAATTCTTATCGACTTGAGCAAACAGCCGGAATATGAAAAGATGTGCAAGGAATTGTTGAAATTACCCCAATCACAATTAAAACCAAACAATGGAATTAAAACTGATCCAGCGCATCCGGCAATTTATCCGACCGGCATCACTCCTAAGACTTTAAAACCAAATGAGAGAAAAGTGTATGACTTAATTGTAAAAAGGTTCATGGCTACCTTTGCCAAACCGGCAGTCAGGGAAACCATGGAAGTTTTCTGCGACGTGAAAGGGGAAACTTTTATTGCCAAGGGAACCAGGACTATTGAAAAAAACTGGCACATCTATTACCAACCTTACCTTAAATTAGAAGAAGTCGCTTTGCCGGAAATGAAAGAAGGGGACACCATTGCCATTAACAAAATTATCAAGCACGACAAAGAAACGCAGCCTCCCAGAAGGTTTAACCAATCTTCCATCATCAAGGAATTAGAAAAACGCAATTTGGGAACTAAAGCAACAAGAGCGGATATTTTAGACCGCTTATTCCAGCGCGGATATATTGACGGAGTGCAGATTACTGTAACAGAATTAGGAATGAAAACCATGGTGGTGCTGGAAAAATTCGCCCCCTTAATTGTCGACGAAAAATTAACTGCAGATTTTGAAGAAGACATGGAAAAAATCAGGGAAGGAAAAGAAAAGCAGGAGCCGGTTCTGGAAAAAGCAAAAAAATTCTTAATAAGCCTGCTGGCAGATTTTCGGAAAAAAGAAAAAGAAGTGGGAAAAGAAATCTTGAACTCCATTCGGGAAACGGAAGACCAAGCCAATTACATGGGCCTTTGCCCAAAATGTAAAGTCGGAAGACTGATGGTAAGAAGAGGTAAGTTCGGCCGGTTCATTGGCTGCGATAAATATCCGGACTGCAAAACTATCTTTAACATACCCCGGATGGGAAAAATTAAATTTTCTGAAAAACAATGTGAACATTGCGCTCACCCCATAATTGAAGTAGGCATTGGAAAAAACAGAGTGATTAAATGCGTTAATCAGAATTGCATGCAACAAAATAAAGGGGCTGAGAATAACGACGCTGGGAAAGGATTTGGAAAAAGCGCTGAAAAAGAATCTGGAAAAGGATTCGGGAAAGAGTCGGGGAAACTAGAAAACAAAACAGCAGCATATCCAGAAGAAGGGATGCTCTGCCCCACCTGCAAGGAAGGAAAAATGGTCCTGAGGAGAAGTTTTTACGGAGCTTTCTTAGGCTGCAATAATTATCCCAGATGCCAAACGATGATGAAAATTAAAGACGGAAAAGTAGATAAAAATAACCCAATTGTAAAAAAAGTGGAAGCAAAGAAAGTAGTTGCAAAGAAAGTAGAAGTAAAAAAAGTAAAGATGGAAACAAAAGAAGTAGAAGTAAACAAAGCAGTAACAAAAAAAGCTGGAAAAATAGGAACAAAAAAAATTAAATTGGAAAAGAAAAATTAAAAAATAAATATTGGTTAAATAATTCTTAACAAAGAATAGCAGCAATTTATAAGTTTATTCCTTGAAATAATAAATTGTGCTATCCCGTTATTAGTTCGCATATAATACCTCACTTTGGTGAGGTTATAT
>CAZKNU010000064.1:0-6576 GCA_964554235.1 uncultured Methanosarcinales archaeon
CCGTCTTTCATGCTCACACCAAATAAAGTGTCCGCTTCAGAAATAACTGCGTCGTTATGAGAAATAACAATGTATTGCGCTTGATCGGCATAGTTTCGGATTAATTTAGATAATACTTCGGAGTTCTGCTTATCTAGGGCTGCATCAATTTCATCTAGCACATAAAAGGAAGCGGGCTGGTATTCTTGGATAGCAAAGATAAATGACAATGCCGTTAAAGTTTTCTCGCCGCCGGAAAGCGATTTAATGTCCATCAGTCGATTTCCAGAAACTTTTACTTTGATAGTCAACCCATCTTCAAACGGAGCATTAGGATTTTCTAACTGTAAGTAAGCTTTTCCTTTTTTGAATAGGCTGCTAAAAATATTTTGGAAATTTTCATTTGCTTTGGTAAATGTTTTCATAAACTGTTCTTTTTTCTTAGATTCAATTTCATTCATTAAAGTTAATACATCTGTTTTTTCGGTTTCTAAACTGCTCTTCTTTTCAATTAACTTGTTAAATTCAGTTTCCACCTGCTCATATACTTCCAAGGCTTTCATATTGACGGCAGACATTTGCGAAAGCATTACTTCAAATTTATTAATTTCCTGTTGCAGTTCCGGCACTGTTTTATTTTCAAATAATTCTACATTTTTATATCGGCTGAATTCTTCCTGCAGTCCGGCTAATTTTGCTTTAACTTCAGCATTTTTTAAAGAAATTAAATTAACTTCCCGCTCATTAGTTCTTATTTTTTCTCGAATAGTTTCAATTTCATTTTCAGCTTTATTTGCTTCCGTGCTTAACTTTTCCCGCTTATTAAACAGCTCTTTATATTTTGAATAAAATTCTTTGCTTTCTTTTTCCCGGACAAATAATTCTTTTTCTTTCTGAGTTATGCTGATAGCAAGCCCTTTAATTTCGGTTAAGAATTTTTGCTCTTCTTTTTGATGTTGTTTAATGATCTCTTTTATTTTTTCCCTTTCTGGAGAAATTAATTGCTCAATACGGGAAGAAGCATTCTTTAAATCATTTTCCAATCGCAATAAATCTTCTCTACACTTCTGTTTTGACTCTTCAAAAGCGCTCAGTTGTGCCAATAAGCGAGGATCTCTCAGCTGACTAACTTCTGATCTTAAATTTTGTTTTTTAGATTTTAATTCTGCTAAATCTTTATTGATGATGCCGATATTTTTCTGGACAGAAGCAAGAGTTTCATTAATTTCCTTAAGTTTTTTTTGCTGTTCCGTTTTTAATTCCGTTGATGCTTCTAAATCAGTAGTATCTAAATGTAAAGTTTTTTCTAATTTAATCATTTCTGCTTCCAGTTCTGCTTTTTTATTTCGCAGAGCAGAAATTTCTACTAAATTAACTTCCCTTTTTTGTTCAACATTGGCAATCACGCCTTGTTGATTGGAAAGTTCCTGCTCTAATATTTCCAGGTCCTGCAAGGAATCTTTTTCTTTAAAACCTAATGAAGCTTGCCGGTTCATAAACCCGCCGCGCATTACTCCGCTAGCTTCAGCAAGATTCCCATCCAAGGCAGCCATTTTTATTTTACCTACACCGATTTTTCTAGCTGTATCGATATCATCAACAACTAAAGTGTTGCTGAATACATAAGCAAAAGCTTTCTGGTATTTTTCCTGGAAAGAAATTAAATTTAAAGCAAAATCATGAACTCCCGGTTGATGTAGTAGTTTCTTGTCTTCAGTAGAGATACCTGTATATTTTATTTTATTGAGAGGGATAAATGAGGCTGATCCGAGTTTATTATTTTTTAAGTATTTGATACAGTCAGCAGCGGTTTTGTCGTCATCAACAACGATGTGCTGCATTTTATTACCTGCGGTAACTTCTAGAGCTTGGGCATATTTTTTGTTAACTTGTCCGAGTTCAGCAACGGTTCCGTGTATAACTCCCGTGCCCAATTTCTTTTTATTATCTAAAATGCTGCTAACGGCCCTATTGCTGGATAATCCTGCTTGAATAGACATAGTTTTAGCATTTAGCTTAGCTTGTTTTTCTTGTAAATCAATTAAGTTTCTGCGGACATTAGCTAATTGAGAAGCAAAACTGCTGTCTAAATCTAAACATTGACTTAACTGTAAGGTAGAAGCTTTAAATTGATTTTTATAATTCTGCAAGGATTTAACTTGCTCTTTATTTTGTTTTTCTACTTCAGTTACTTTTTTGATTCGTTCATCCAGCGATTCCAATTGGAATTCGATCCGGTCTTTTTCTCTTAATAATTCCTGCTGCTGCTGCCGAACCTGCTGGATCTCCTGCTGCTTTTGCTCAATTAATTTATCCGATTCTTCAATTTCTAATTCCAATTCCCGTGAAGATTCAATTTTGTTTTTCTTTTTGAATTGGGCAATGCTCTTATCTAATTCCTGCGCCTCTTTTCTTTTCTGCTGGATTTGCTGCTCAGTCTCTTTTTGCAGTTGGTTGTAAGAAGAAGTTTTTCCTTCCAGTTCTTTTATTTCAATATCAAACTGGTCTTTTCTTTGCCCGATTTTATTGATTTCGTCTTTTAAAGTGGACATTCGGGTTTTTTCTTCAGCCAATTTAACTTTCAAATCCTCAATCTGCCGATGGACTTGGAGTTGCTCTTTCTCTCCTTTCTGCTCGATTTGCTGATTGATTTCATTTATTTTATTTTTATGCTGGACAATACTGCTTTTTAATTCATTAACTATCTTTTCGTGTTCTTTAATATTAGTTTCAAACTTAGCAACATTTTGATCAAAATCATTTTTAACTACTTCTCTTTCTTTAATTTGTAAATGTACATAAGTGGCTTTATTAGAATCTATTTTGTCTTTAAGCCCTTTGAATTTAAGCGCCTGATCGCGGTCACTCTTAAGTTCTTTTAGATAGGTTTTTCTTTCTTTCAAGATGATTTCGGCATTGTTTAGTTTTTCTTCAACTTTAGTTAATTCCAACAAAGCTTTATGCTTTTTTTCTTCATAAATAGAAACGTCGCTAATTTCTTCAATAACTTTTCGTCTATCTACTGAAGGCATGTCCACAAATCGGGTGATGTCGCCTTGAAGAATAATATTATACCCCTCGGGATTTATTTTTGCCATAGACAGCATATCTAAAATTTCTGTGCGCGTTTTTTTCTTTCCATTAATCCGATAAACGCTTCCTTTTTTAGTGATGGAGCGGTTGATAACTACTTCATCAGAATCTACTGGAAAGAGTTTATTCTGATTACAGAAAGCAATTTCCACTGAGGCAAAAGAAGCTGGCTTTTTATCTTTCCCGCCATTAAAAATCATATTGGCAGATTTTTCTGCTCGCATAGATTTAGCGGATAATCTGCCTAAAACAAAACATAAAGCATCTCCTACATTGGATTTACCTGAACCATTGGGGCCAAGAATACAATTATATTTTCCTTCAAAAGGGATTTCTGTCTTGTAAGCAAAACTCTTGAATCCATGGAGGGTTATTCTTTTGATAAGGGTCATGGTTACACTCTTTTATCTAACTTATAATGTTTCGTTTTCAATTTATAAAGGTTGCTATTTGGGGGGCGGGATGTCAGGAGATATGTACTTCTATAAAATATATTTCCAAATAAATAATAAAGTTTATAAATAATGTTCTTTCCAGAGCAAAGATGGTCTTTAAACCCGCTTATTTGAAAGTAAATCCACACGCTATTAATCCGAAAGCAATACAGGAAGGATTAAACTTTGCGGGAGTCTGTCCTTGGGTGGAGAAATATAAAGGGGATATCCGTTATAGCGGGCGCTCTTGTAAAGATTCTTTACCCGCGCAAAGTTCTTCTCCTTCCGAATTAGAGGTTACGTTGGACGAGGTTGCGGCAGACAACGGGGAAATAAGAACCCAAGACGAATGGATTGCTTATTTTAATGAGCGAAACGAACTCATGGCTTCTATAGCAGATATTTATCTTGCCGGCAAATCAGACAATCAAACTTTATTAGCTGGTTTAGGAGAAGATTTTAAAAGATGGTCTGTAACTAGTACCAGAATAAAATATGATGAAACCAATGCTAGAATTATCCACCATTATGGAAGCACCGTGGCAAAACCAGTAGAGCATGCCGTAATTATTCCTGAATACCGGCAACAATTTTTAGAAGAAGTTTTGAAAACTAAAGAAGGATTAAGATATTTACAGGTTTTATTTGGAACCAATGATTCTGCCCAGCAGATAAAAGAAAATCTGCGGGAATTAAGTGCTTATTCTTCGAAGAGAACTGTAGTTTGGTCTACAGCAGTATCCGCTCGGCCTGATGAAAAGGTTGCTGGCTTCATCTTTGGCAGTATTTTCTTCCATATTATTGGCAGCAACAGCTGTAACCTCCTTGGTTACTCTCGCGGGGTGCGTGTTTAGTTGCACCATAAGCACAATAGATATTATAAAATACATAATAAAGTTTATAAATTAGCTGTTTCCCTAATTACACATGGTCTTTAAACCTGCGCACTTAGAAGTAAATCCGCATGCTCTTGATCCAAATGATGTATACAAAGGTTTGAACCTTTCCGGCGTTTGTCCTTGGATAGAGCTATTGAAAGGTGACCCGAAATATAGCGGACTTAACTGTAAAAATTCCTTAAAAATCGACCCTTCTTTTGATTTAGAATTAAAGATTGGTTTGGAGAATACTGCTGCCGTAGGGGGGGGCTTCTTACCCCCAAAAAGCGTGGATTGCTTATTTTAATGATAGAAAAGAGTTTATGGCTTCTATGGGCGACATCTATTTAGTTGGCAAATCAGACAATCAAACTTTATTAGCTGGTTTAGGAGAAGATTTTAAAAATTGGTTTATAACCAGCACCAGAATTAAATATGGTGATAAAAGTAATGGTCGGATTATCCACCATTTTAAAAACAGATTAATTCGACCAGTAGAACATAAAGTGATCATTCCGGAATACTTCCCGCAACTTTTAGAAAAAGTTTTGGATACTAAAGAAGGGTTAAGGTTCTTACAAGTTTTATTTGAAACGAATGATTCCGCTGAGCAGATAAAAGATACCTTGCCAAAATTAAGCGGTTATCCATTAAATGCGATCGTAGTCTGGTCTACGAAAGCAGCTGTTCGACCAACTGAAAGAGCTGCTGGCTTGTTTTGTGACAACCTTAATTTTCACATTTATAATGACTACCGCCCCCGCGATATTGGTCATGCCCGTCGAGTGCGGGTAAAATAAATAAACCTTTTTCTTAAATAGTTACTCTAAAATATATAATAAAGTTTATAAATAATGTTCTTTCCAGAGCAAAGATGGTCTTTAAACCCGCTTATTTGGAAGTAAATCCACACGCTATTAATCCGAAAGCAATACAGGAAGGATTAGACTTTGCTGGGGTCTGCCCGTGGGTAGAAAGGTTGAAAGGCGATCCCAGGTATAGCGGACGTTGTTGCGAGGATTCGTTGCCGGCGCGAAGGTTTTCTCCTTTGGAATTGGAAATTACTTTGAGTAAAGAAGCGGAAGCCGGCGGAGCAGTTGGAACTCCTAGTGCTTGGATTAAATATTGGAAAAAGATTACTGATGGCCGAGTGATGGCTTCTGCAGGAGATTTTTACCGAAATTTTAAGATAATCAGACAGATGTATGCGCGAGGAAGTGGTGATAAAAAAGCTATAGCAGAAAAATACGTTTTGGGTCTGCACAAGGATTTTGCTTCAATAGGGCTTTATTGTAATACTTGGTTATTTTATCGATTCAACAGTTTGGATGCTTTAATAGTGCAGCATTATAAATGCAACCAACCTAAATTAATTAAAGAAACAAAAATAATCGTGCCGGTTTACGATGAACTCGAAATAGCGGAAATCGCTGCAGACCCGATTGGAAAAAGATTCTTACAAACCTTATTTGATACGGATGACGAACCGGAACAAATCATTCAAACTTTAGGATTTATTAGCGGCAAAAAAAGAAGTAAGATTATTGGACAGACTGCTAATAATGACAAAGTTATCAATCGCACCACCCATCCTGAAAGAGTAGTCTGGCTCGGTAATTATAGTGATACTGGTTCATTTGGTGTTGGTGGTGTTGATTTTCCAACTTCTTCCCTGGTTGCAGGTTACTCTCGCGGAGTGCGCGTAAAATAGTTAATAAGAAAATTTACTAATTCTGTTCCCGCATTTTGCTGGCTTTCTTCCGGGCAATCTTATGCGCTAAATGCAGCGGTTCAGGCAGCTTGTGTGGAAAAACAATCGTTTTAGGAATAGTGTTCAATACCGAGCCTAAAGAAATTAAATGTCCCGGTGAAACATACAAAGGGTTAGAAAAGTTTTTAGTAGTTATTTCAAAACCAAGAATTTCGTTGTCTACGATAACTTTTCCTTTCTCCACTTTTCCTACAAACAGTTTGTCCTGAACGCCAATAGTGGGCTTATTTAAAACCAGCCCTAAATGAGAAGCCAGGCCTATTTTTAAAGGGTGCAGCACCCCTGGACCTTTCACGAGCAGAACATTCGGCTCTTCTTCCAGCTGGTTATAAGCTTCAATAATCGCGGGCATTTCTCGATACGCCAAAAAACCGGGCCGGTAAGGCAAAGGATTATCCAATAAATAGGTCTTTTTTTCTTT
>CAZKNU010000065.1:0-6003 GCA_964554235.1 uncultured Methanosarcinales archaeon
CTATGTCGTGAAAATCACCAAAAAAGCGGAAATCACTCAGAAATTGAATTGTGCCTCCGCATAAAAGAGTTGCAAAATCAAATAAATGAAGCGCAGGATGCATTTTTAAAATTAAAAAAGAGGATTATTAATATTAATTAATATTAATTAAAACAAAATTAAGAATTAGTAATTGTATTCAAAAAGAAGAGTCATAAAAATGAGGGAAAGCACCTCACCTCGCCCTAAAGGGCAAGGCTTGAACAGAGACGCTTTCTAAACCCCGCATTTTTAGGATCCACAGAAAACCCGCAGTTTTCTGGGAAACCGGAAATCAATGATTTCCTAGTTCACTAGAAAAGAACCTCGGCTTAAAAGCCGAGGCTTTCTTTTCGTGTAATCATTTTTTAATTCCGGCACTTATTTTACATCTAAAGTATATTCAAAATAATTGTCCCGGGGATTCTCTAATTCCATCATTTGAGCTGTCGTTAGTTTCTCAAAATGTTTCCTAAAGGGACGCATGGAATTCCCGTGGGCAGAAATAGCCACATTAACTTTTTCTTTTTTCATTCTCTTAATTAAATCTTTGATAAATGAGTTTACTCTTTTCTCGACCATAACAATGGACTCTCCTTTTGGGGGTCTAGCCCGGTAACTTCTTCTGATCGCCTGCAGGTCAGCTTCTCCATGTTTTCTGATAAATTCTTCTTTTTTCTTCCCTACCAAAAAATCTAACCTATGCCAATGAAGTAAATGATGAAATTCGTTTAAGCCTTCTTCTCTAACAAATTGCTGGTGAGATTTTCCCTGTAATTTTCCGTAAGAACGTTCAATCATCCGGTCATCAGTTAGCACTTTTTGACATTCTGGATGAAATTTTAAAACTGATTTTAAAGTGTCTTTTGATCTGGATAAACGAGTTTGGTAAGCGAGATCTATCTTTTTATGTTTCAGTTTCTGAGCAATTTTATTTGCATCTTGCTTGCCTCGGGGAGTTAATTTAGAATCCTTCCAGCCGGTAAACCGATGATCTCGGTTATAATAACTCTGTCCGTGGCGAAACAAATAGATTTTGAGCTTCATCATTCACTTCTTTTTTAATTTAAGAATATTTTGGAATAAATAAATGTTTCCTTATTCTACTCCTTTAAAGAACCAACCCAAAACATATTTGCTTTTAATTTTTTTGTCTTCAATCGGTTTGTTATCAAGAAGATCGCGATACATTCGCACAATTTGCCCCACGTTTTTATCAGTATCAATATAAAAATTATTAATACCTTGTTTTAGCAATTCCTGGGATTTAGAAAAAAATCCTAGCTCTTTATCATTAAGGATCTCCGTACCATTAAAAATTTTATTTATTTTGAACGCAAAACCTTTTTCGTCTTTAATCATATTTTTTTCAAGTTTATGGCGCAGAGTCATCAAGCGGATTTTTCCATGAACCAACACGGCAAAATTTTTATTCTTGAATTCAGCTAACTCTTTAAAACTTAATTCCGGAGAAATAATTGGAAAACCTCTTGCACTTAAGTACTGTAAATTAAAATCATTAAAGCAATTAATATTGTAATCAAAATGGATAGGGGAATTAAATCCAGAAGGATTAACCTGAAGATAATTGGATCCCAAATCCAAATTTAATACGCCTAAATTTCCTATCAGCAAACCGTCCGGTCTTTTAGTTTTAATTTCGTTAAGCAGCCTTTCTTTGTCTGCATCTAAAAAAATTCGAGGCGTAATGCCATACAGCGGAATTTGTTTTCCGTGCTGCTTTTGTAATTGTTCTTTCAATGAAACAAAATCAGCAGCAAACAGATCAAAATAAATTAAGTCCGCTCCGGCTTTAGCGGCCTTAAGCGCATCTTCTAAGGAATAGGCTCTTACTAACAAACGTTTTCCTGCCCTGTTTTGGACTTTAATCTGCGGCAAAGTTAATTTTGCTGCTCTTT
This sequence comes from uncultured Methanosarcinales archaeon, assembly GCA_964554235.1. GTDB lineage: Archaea > Nanobdellota > Nanobdellia > Woesearchaeales > GW2011-AR9 > JBBSWB01. The sequence continues at coordinate 1,938 of CAZKNU010000065.1, forward strand.
TGGGAAGATTTATTTCTGTTGTTTTTACTTGATAAAATTCGCCGCTGGAAATCTCTGCTCCTGCTGCTTTAGCACGGTTAAATACTGGTGCAGCCGCATACCCGCCTTCAGTAAATTCACGGTTAAAGGCGCGGTTCAGAATTTTAGTTATTTCAGCAGTAACTTTAAAATTTCCGGCATAATAACTATCGATAGCTTTGCGGTAAATGGAAGTTGTGGCCGCAACATAATAAGGCGATCTCATCCGGCCTTCAATCTTCAGTGTGTTTATACCTAATTCAATTATTTCCGGAATTTTGTGAATTAAACAAAGGTCTTTAGTGGAAAGGAAGTACTCAAAAGCTGTAGAATTATCAGAAGCATTGCCGGAAGCATATTTTCTTCGGCAGGGTTGGGCGCATCTGCCTCTGTTCCCGGAACGCCCGCCGATAAAGCTGGAAAACAGACAGGAGCCAGAAAGAGAAACGCATAATGCGCCATGGACAAACATTTCTAATTCTTTTGGGCAGTTTTTTCTGATTGTCTTTATTTCTTCTTTAGTTAATTCTCTAGCCAAATTAATACGGTCCGCACCGGTTAGAAAATTGGCGTGGAGAGAATTGAGAACGCCGGCTTGAGTAGAAACATGTACTTTCAACCCCGGAAAAGATTTTTTAATAATTTCAATAAAGGCTGGATCTTGAATAATAACTGCATCAATTCCTTGAAGATAAGCAGATTCTAGCTGTTGAAAGAAAGATTTTATTTCGCTGTTTTTTATCAGCGTATTCATCGTTAAGTACGTCTTAACTTGGTTAGATTTACAAATTTTGATAAGTTCAGGAAGATGGCTGTTGTTAAAATTAGTCGCATAAGCTCGTGCACCAAATTGCTGCATTCCAAAATACACGGAATCAGCGCCATTAGCAACGGCAGCTTTAAGATTAGCCAAACTTCCCGCCGGAGCCATCAATTCTATTTTATCCATAATTTTAAGCAGGAAGAATGGTTATTTAAATTGTTTGCTGGGGAAAACATTCATTTCTTCTAAAAATGTTTATAAATACACCCCTATTTTGAGCTAAAGTTACGCACAAATAAGTAAAGATGTAAATTAATAACGCTTCAATAATAAACATAATCATACAGGTGATATTCAAATGGCAAAACAAACTGTAGAAACATTAGTTGAAGGCGGCAAAGCTACTGCTGCTCCCCCATTAGGTCCAGCCTTAGGCCCTACGGGCGTAAATATTGGATTAGTAGTATCAGAAATTAACAAAAAAACTGCTGACCTGAAAGGAATGCAGGTTCCTGTAAAAGTAACTATTGATCCAGCTACAAAAGAATTCTCAATCGAAATTGGCACTCCGCCGGCAGCTGCTTTAATCAAGAAAGAAGCCGGTATTGAAAAAGGATCAGGAAACCCTTTAGCGGAAAAAGTTGCCGATTTAGTAATCGAGCAGGTAATTAAAATTGCTAAAACCAAAGCCGATTCTTTACTTGGCGCTAATTTAAAAGCAAAAATAAAAGAAATCGTGGGAACTTGTCAATCAATGGGCATTTTAGTTGAAGGAATGCCTGCACCGGATGCTCTTAAAGCTATCAATGCCGGCCGATTTGATGAAAAAATCAAAACAGGTAAAACAGAAATTTCTGCTGAAGAAAAAGCCAGATTAGAAGAAGAAAGAAGAAGATTACATGAAGAAATGGAAAGAAGACGCGCTGAGTTCGAAGCTAAAGGAAAAGAAATCATGAAAGCCTTTGAAAACGAACCTAGAAAAGCACGTAAGGCTATGGAAGAAGCAGGAATACCCCAGAAAATCATTGACGAATTAGTTCCTGAAGAGAAAAAGGAAGAAGCGCCTAAGAAGTAAATGATTTTTTAGGTTTGTTTTTTTATTTTATTATTTTTAATGGTTTTTTTATAAATATTTTTTGGTTTATTTTTTTTTATTTATTATTTTTGATTTAATGTTTAATAGTCGTTTTGAAATTTAATTTTTATTAGTTTTTATTTTTAAGATTTTATTAAATTTAATTATTAATTTTTTTATTTTTACATTTTAATTTATTATTATTATTGGACTATCAGAAATCTATATATACTGCCTGTATTTCCATAATTTATGAACCAATATTACTGGCGAAATAAGCAAAAAGTAGAAATTGAAAGAATCCCCGGATCTTTTGGAGTTGGATTAGCCAGTTTGGATTTGGCATCAAAAGTATCTGAACATTTCACCAAGCAAGGTTATTTAGTTTTGCCTACGGTAAAGAACAGATTGATCATGTCCGGCGCAGATTCTACTCCAGAAGAATTAAGAAGAAATTGGCTTTATAATGAAATAAAATATATTACCTTTGTATACCAAGATGGCGAAGATAGAATTTTTCCAACGGATGAATTGAGAATAGAAGCAACCGAGCTATCAGCATTAGAATTGGAACGCCTCTCTAAATTGGAACAAATAGCTGAAGTTACCAAAAAAGAAGATTACTATGAATGCAGGTTAATTTGTTCTGATGGTGATAAAGGGTTACAAGTTTACCAAACCATTTATGAAGTGCTAAAACTTCCCGTTGCTATTAATTTATTTAGAATGAAACTAAGACCAGAACAATAATCAATTTTTTCTTTTTAATCTATCCAGTTCATCAATCTCTGCTTTCTTAATAGCTAATAACGTTTCAGAAAGAGTTTCTATCAATTGGCCTAATTTATTAGTTTTGTTTAACTGCCTAATTAATAAAGAAATGACTATAAGAGATTCTACTAACAAAATAAAAATAATTACTACAAAAACTAAGATAATCTCTACTAGCGGAATATCTATCCCAAATACTAACATCTTTTCACCTTATGAGAAATTGATTTTTTTAGTGATTATAAAGGTTTCGCTAAACCAGATTGAAAATTATTTATTGGAAAAAGAATTTACCGCCACTAATTTATTGTTGTTGTATAATTTTCCTACGATTTCATAGTTTTCTGAGAAAGCGGTTTCATCATAACCCATTTGCAATGCTAGTAAAGCACCTTCCTCGTTAACTTTATACGGGCCTAAAGTTTCAGTGTAAATATTGTCAGAGAACTTTTCCAATAACTTAAGAATGATGCTCGTCTTAAAAGGCAAGGGTTTCTTATTAATTAACTCGTTGTCTTTTTGATTGATTTCTAAATCTAAAGTGTACTTCCCGGGCGTATTTTTGGGAATTAAAATATAAGTATCAAAGATTTTATTTTCCGCATCTATATCGATTGCTGTTCCGATAGATATATCTCCGGTAGTTTCCAAGCCTTGGGTATAAACTTCTTTTCCTCCTGAAGAAAAAGTAAGATGCACTGCTTTAGACATATCTAAAGAAAGCCCTTTTTTTACTTTAATCTCTTGTTGGAACGTTTCACCCGGCATAATTACGATTTCTTCTTGCTCGCCATTGACTAAACTGCTTTTTAAAAGTCTAGCTTGAACGTGTTCCCCGGTAGGCCAAATCGGGGTGGCCTGTTTATCTTTAACTAGATAAAAAAATGTAGCCGGCAAGAACGTTGCCAAATTAATTATTTTTGCGGTATGTGCTTGAATAACGTCTTCTTGTTCAATTAATGCAATAATTTCTAATTCCTGTTCAGCTAACTTCTGTTGTTCTTCAGTGCTAAACCCTTGTGCTTGATATTGGTCTATTAAAGCCTGTTTAATGGCGTTGCTATTTTCTAATGGTTTAACTTCATCTTCAACGCCCACAATTAAATCTATTTCTTTGGCTCCGTCGTTGGAGATGGTAACTGTTGTTGAAGCTATTTGGTTAATGGGATTAATTGAAGGTCCGGGCGCGATTCCTTCTCCAGCAATTGGTCCGGGTGTGATCCCCTCTCCAATCGGAGTGATTATAAGTGTAGTAGGCGGGGGTATGGTTCCAACTGGTGGGGGCGCAGTTGTATCGGTTGTGGGCGTAGTTGTAGTAGTTGGTGGCGTAGTTCCATCTCCACCGGTTGTTCCATCTCCCCCGCTAGGGGGGTTATTGGGTGCGGTTCCAGACTCTAATACGGTAAAACATCTCACGCTGGAATTGCCGGCATTGCCTA
>CAZKNU010000066.1:0-5919 GCA_964554235.1 uncultured Methanosarcinales archaeon
GTTGCGGTTTTAGTTTTTAAAAGAGAATTTGATGGCAAAACTTCAAGTTTTTTGGACTCTTTTTTAATCGAGCCGAAATAAACTTCTCCGATTTCGCCGTCAACCGTAACAATTACTCCTTCCTTAAGCTTGCTAGTTGCATCTTTTGTTCCTACGACACAAGGGATTCCCAATTCCCTTGAAACAATTGCCGCATGGGAGGTAAGGCCACCTTCATCGGTAATTATCGCCGAAGCCTTCTTCATGGCAGGGACATAATCTGGAGAAGTCATCTTAGCGACCAAAACATCCCCATCTTTTATTTTGGAAATCTCTTTATTTTTTCTGACAATTTTAACTTCACCCGACCCTATTCCGGGAGATGCAGGGGCTCCAATCAATATAGGTGATAAGCGAAGCTTGGCGCTTTGCGGTAGGTTATGGGTAACAGGTGATAGTTTATTACCTAATGTGGTAACTGGCCTTGTCTGGACTATATAGAGTTTATTTTTTTCTTTAGCCCATTCGATGTCTTGAGGAAAATAGTAGTGTTTTTGAAGTCTGTCGGCATATTTTGCAAGTTTAACAATTTCTTCATCTGTAATTTTTTGCTTGCCAATAAGCTTTTGCGTAACTTTTACCTCTTTTGTTTCTATACCCTCTTTTATTAATTGAACTGCCTGATCAGATATCTCCTTAGACAGGATCTTGAAAGTTTCCTTTTGAACAATATATCTATCTGGAGTAACCGAGCCTTGGACAATCATCTCTCCCAAACCCCAGACAGATTCAATTACAATTTTATCTTTTTCATTAGTTACGGGATCAATGGTAAATATAACTCCTGAAACATCTGACTGGACCATTTTCTGAATGATTACGGATATTTTTACTTTTTCGTGAGGGATCTTATTTTCAACTCTATAAAAAATGGACCGGGCCGTAAAAAGCGAGGCCCAACATCTTTTAACAGCTTCCAAAAGGTTTGCTTCTCCTTTAACGTTTAGGATTGTTTCCCCCATCCCGGCAAAGGACGTTTTGGGCATGTCTTCGGCTGTTGCTGAACTTCTGACGGCAACCAGTGCATAATTCATAATGCCCGAGAGCTTTTTATATAAAGAGATAGTCTCTTTTATAAGTTCAGGAGGAATTCTACCGTTTTTAATAATAGTCTGAATTCTTTTAGCGACGTCTGTTAATCTAACACTATCAGAAACGTCAAGATTTTTTAATAAGTCAAAAACTTTTGTATATATTGCATTTTCTTTTAAGAAAAGATCATATGCATGGATTGTTAAAGCAAATCCGTTGGGGACCGGAAAACCTACAGCAATCATTTCTCCCAAATTTGCCCCTTTTCCGCCGACAATGTCTGTATCGTCTTTGCGGATTTTGGAAAGCGGTACGACTAATTCATGGGCAGTCATTGTAAACCATTATAGATTAGAAGAAATTATTTTCCTAGGGGCTGACCAAGTTTGTTTTTAAAAAAGTCCACCCAAGGAAGCGGTCCCGGATTTTGTTTATAAAGAATCGATAGATATAAATTTACATATGCGCCGAATTGAATGAATTCAAAATTTTGTGATAGTTCGTTTTTGGCTTTTACCCTATATTCAAATACCTCGACGTCGTGCTTTTTTACAACATCTTCTGTTAAGGCAAATCTCTGCTGAATTCGGTCGGAATAAAGATGGGAATTTACAAAAATAGCAAAAAGTGCTGTTTTATTTGCTTCCGGGTGGGAAAGACCTTCCATTAAATGGTGATTTATCTCTGGAATTTGGTAATCGGTTGAGAAAACCTTTGCGTTTTCATTAAGCTGATTATTAACTACGTGTGTAGCACCAACCATATGACTGGAGGAAACAAATGCGACAATCTTATCCTGCATTCGTACCGCTAGTTTTTTTGCTTCATTACCGGAAATTATTTCAACCTTTATTTTTGATTGAACATCTTTCATGGTTTCCACCAAATCATCAACATCCTTCTTACAGAAGTCAAAGATTCCGGCTTTTGATGCCAAGATTAGTTGTCCCAGAACAGAATAGCCTATTGCCATCCTCGGTTGATTAGAAGGATTATATTTAGGATTTATCTTGTAGAAAGGCACGCTATGTTCTTCCGCTATTTTTATTAAAGAATTTCCCCCCCCAATAGCCATCCATTTAGCTTTTTTGGAAATAGCCTGTTTTGCTCCTTCTATGGTTTCTTCAGTTTCCCCCGAGTAGCTTGAGCAAATAACCAACGTTTTTTCATCTACCCAAGGGGGAAGATTGTAGTCATTTATACGTAAAAGAGGCATTTTAATTTTATCCGAATATAAAGATTCTATTACTCTTGCCCCCAATCCAGATCCTCCCATTCCGGTCATAACAATTTTGTCGATATTTCGATAACTTTCGGGAACAATAATTCTTGAAGCATCTTCCCAGGCATGAAGACATTGATCAGGTAATGCTTCAACAGAACCCAAAATGTTTTGTTTATCTATCTTGGCTATTTCTTCTCGACTATCGATCGCTCTCATCTTCTATAAATTAATTCTAAATCAATCCCCCATTGCCTTCAATATTGAGATTGCACTTATAAATCCCATGTCTTTAATCTTTCCAGTTTTAATCATGAGGTCTATATCTTTAATTGTTATCATATTTTTAATATTGGTTTGAACTTCTATTCCGACAACAAAAGCTTTCATATCTGTAAATTCAGGTTGAGCGTATAACGGTTTTACAAACTTAACTTTGCCTGTAAGACCTGTTTCCTCTTTTAATTCCCTGAGAGCTGCTTTTTCTGGGGTTTCGCCTTTTTCAATCCAACCTGCCGGAAGTTCATAAACTTCATCATCAACACCTCGCCTATATTGTTTAAGGAAAGCAATATCTTTAGTTTTGTTTTGAGCAATTATTAACACATAATCAGACCTTTTTAAGTGATAGAAATCATCTGCTATTTCTCCATCAGGCAATTGATATGTCCTTTTTTCAATAGACATCCATTTAGAAGACAAAAGGGTTTTAGAGTTAACAAGCTTCCACTTTTTCATTTTACAATTTCTTTAAGTATTTCATTTTTTAAATTATCTAAATCCGAATTTTGTATATTTAGCTCTGGAAGTAATTCTAATGCAAATTTGGGAGTTTTGCTTAGTATAAAACGGAGTTTGTCTTTAGCGCGTTCTTTTCCCTCTTTCTTAAGAAGATTGATGCCTGTGGTAGAAAACCAAGAAAACGCATCAGCTGCAACTAATATTCCCAAATCTCTATCATTATAACTATCGATCTCTTCCACAGTGTCATCATGATGCTCTATTAGAAATCGTGTCTTAGTGATGATGTCTTTACTAATACCCAAATCTTCTAGTTTCTGCCAAGCATAATCAGCACTTCTTTTTGCGTGAACCTTTTTATATAGCAGGTATTCTTTACTTCCCCTGTCTCCTTTAAAACCTCCACCTACTCCGGGAGTAATTAAGCGATCAACGTCGTGGAATACCGCGGAAATTTGTAAAGGTATAGAGGGGTTCTTAATTAATTTTTTAACCCAAAATAGAACTACTATTGCATGCTCTCTCTCCCCATCCACTCCTTGCTGAATTTCTGAATTCCTGTAACGGTTTTCTTCGCAAAGTATATTGAGGAACTGTATACTCGAGTCAACAACCTCACTTTTTAACATTCAAAGCCTTATTAAGTTTAGGACTTCATCCCTTTTTTCTTCCATTAATTTTTCGGATTTTGCCTCAAGAGTTAATCGTAACAAAGGTTCTGTATTTGAAGGTCTTACACAAAATCGAAAGTCGGAATATTCAACAGCAATACCGTCAAGAGTTGACTGTTGACCGTCAGAATATTTTTTTGATATTTCTTTCATTTTTCCTTCTTTATCTTTTACATCCGAATTTATTTCACCCGAAATAAAGTACTTATTCATTACCGGTCTTACTGCATCTGAAAGCTTAACCTCATTTTCCATTAAATATTCCAAAACTTGCATGACTGGAATCATACCGTTGTCCGCATACCAGAAATCTCGGAAATAAGAATGTCCGCTTGACTCTGTTCCATAAATTGCGTTAACTTCTCTAAGCTTTTCTTTAATATAGGAATGTCCAACTCTGCTTATAACAGGAGTTCCCCCGTTTTCTTTAATGGCTTCAATTAATGCCCATGTATATCGGGGATCATAAACTATTTTTTCACCAGGAAATTTCTTTAACATTTGCTTAATTAAAACCGTGTTAAGATAATAAGGCTCTAAAAATGTGCCATCTTCTGCGCAGAAAAAAACCCTATCTGCATCAGCATCCCAAGCAATCCCTAAATCAGCACGACTTTCTTTAACTAACTCAATAAATTCCCCTCTATTTTCTGGAATAAACGGATCGGGCCTTCCTTTCGGAAATGTTCCGTCTGGGATATCGTTTAGGCCAATAATTTCCACAGGCAAAGATCCTTTTTCGACAATTTTTCTAAAAATTACGCCCGCGTATCCAAAATTGGGATTGATAACAATCTTAAACTTTTTTTGGCTTTTCGCATTAAGCCAACTCAGAATGTAGGCAATGTAGTCATCTTCGATATTCAAAGACCTAAAATTTCCCTTAGTTGAAGGAGGATTAAAAGCATCGGAACTAATAATATCCCTAATTTGAGATATTCCATTTTCTAATGTTAGGGGAATAACATTTTCCCTGATCATCTTGAAGCCGTGGTATTCTGGAGGGTTATGAGAAGCTGAAGATTGAATGCCTCCTGCAAATTTATAATTTCCGACGGCATAATAATACATATCCGTCGATATTAATCCAATATCTACAACACTGACTCCGGAATCAATTAATCCCCCTACAACCTTTTTCTTTAAATTCTCAGACTGGACTCTAACATCGTGACCAACAGCAACTTCTCCTTTAGGCTCAATAAACTTCTCATAGGCTTGTCCAATCTTATATGCTAACTCTTCATTTATTTGCGTGGGGTAAATTCCGCGAATGTCGTATGCCTTAAAAATAGTTGGATCAATGTTCATGTGCCTATCATTCTATAGATTTAATAAGCAGTAGGTCAAGCTCTGAAATTAAATCAGCTTTGGATGTTTTTACTTTAATATCAATTTCTGCCAGTTTATTGATTATTTCTTTTAAATTTTCTAAGGAAAACTTTTTTGATTGGTTTTTAAGTCTATTTAGCTGCCACGATTGGTAAGGAAGGTTTTTTGGGGACACCTGTATCCAATAAAGGTCTCTAAAACGCTTGGAAAGAACTGAAAAAACAAATTCAACAGGTTCATTTTTAATTACCTCATGTAAAAGTTTAACTGAAATATTATCTAAAAAATTCCAGATAATTTTAGGCAATTTAAATTCTTCAACTTTTATTTCTTTAGGAAGTTGCCTTAAAAAAATTTGAGGGATTGTTCCTTCATTATAAATTACTAATATTCCGGGTGCTTTTACGATATTCCGAATATCGTTTTTGGAAATTAAATTGTATTTTCTAACAATTGTTAATCTTTCGACATTAAAAAGAGAAGGAGTTTGGCTAATTTCATCATTTAGAATTTCCCAACCTCTTTTTTTGGCAGACTCAATAAACTTATTTAACCGCTCATATAATTTGGTTGTATAGTCTCCGTGTAAAACTATTATTTTCATATTTTATTTAAGTTTTTTAATTAAGTTATTTACTTTGGTATAAAAATTTCCTTTACCATGCCTTATGTGAGGTACTAGTGCTCCTGAAAAGTTTTTAGGTATATGCGTAACTTCATGAAGAAGAACTTTACTTTTTTCGTGGTATGAAAGTCTGTCAAATTTTTCTGAAATTACTTCCAAAATATAGGCCGGATCTTCCTTTAAAGCCTTCTGCCAAATTCTGGAAAGTCCCCAGATTCTTGCATAGGCCCTTGTTTTGGCGTTTTGCGATCGATAAG
>CAZKNU010000067.1:0-5479 GCA_964554235.1 uncultured Methanosarcinales archaeon
TTTTGTATTCTTTTATCATTCACGGGCTAAAAGCTTTTGTCTTTAGGGTATTTTTATTTCCTTACTCAGATCCCACTGTTGGACAATATATTTTACATCTGTTAAACAGATTTTTTTATGGAAGTTTTTTAGTAATGGTCATTGTGGTCATTCTTGGACTACTATTTATTAAGTTGAAGAATAATCCGGAAGTTAGAAAAGAAGCTCGGTGGCTGTGAAATGAAAAAAATAATTTTATTATTAATACTAATGATATTTATTATTGGCTGCGTTAAGCAATTAGAAGAAAAACTAATTGAAATGCCTGAAGAGCAAATAAATTGCCAGGAATATTGTGAAAAACAGCCACATGTTATGTGCGTTGGCAATTGGGAAATTTCTGGAATTTACCCAGATTGTAATTGCAAGTTTGTTTGCGAAACTGAAGAAATATCCAAAGCGGGAGAAGAAAAAGAACAAGAAATTAAAGTGCAGCCAACAGAAACAGAAGAAAAAGTTTCAGAGCCACCAATAACAAACCCCTTGGATGTTCCAAGAGTTAATTCTGCTGCTCATCTGACGCTTGTAGAAAATGAGAAAATAGTCGAGGAAGAAGATACTCCTGCACTATGTTATTTAGGAGCTTTTGCAATGCTTGTTTTGTTTGATAATCCAAGTTTAGATTTTGCTGATGTTGCTACTTATTCAGGTATAGGATCTGCTGCTTCCTATGATAGTAGAACCGGTTTAATAAATAAATACAAAGAAAAATCAATTATTTTAGCTGCGCAGAATTTTGGTTATGATTATGTTTTGGGTGTTAAGTCCGGTGGAAAAGCAAATTCTCACCTTGCTAGTTTCACACCATCAGCATCAGAAGTTAAATATTTTAAAGATGAAGAAGAGGCATTTAGTCGTTTAAAGCAAATAATTGATTCTGGAAAGCCAGTTGAAGTTCATCTAGATGTGTATTATGTTATAGATGATTTCAGAAAGATTTCTGATATGTGGGTTAGAGCCTGGGATAAAGGGCATTGGTCGCATTTCATGACTGTAACAGGTTATGATGATAATTATGTGTATATTAATGATCCAACAGACCCCGATTTAAATATAAAAAATATGAAAACTCCTGTTAAAAATTTCTTGGAAGCATGGAAAAATGGCGATAAAATAATAGGTGGTGCTCAGCTAGGACCTTATTGGATGTTATATATCAATAAGAAAGGCAATAAAAAATCTGTTAGTGATATTATTTCCTGGAATAAAGAGGCATCTACAAATGCTGCTTCAAGCATTAGGTCTGCAAGAAGTGGTGATAATAGCGAATTAGGGGTTGGAAGAAAGGAGTTTGGCAAGTTTTTGGAAAGAAATGGCTATAATGATGCAGGAAAACTGTATAAAGAAGCTGCTGATATTTATTTAGAAGATCCTGAAGATTATGTGTTGTACAAGGAAATTGCACAAAAAGAGGAAGAAGCAAGAGGTTTATTAGAATGAGAAAAGAACTTGTTATTGGAATTGTAATTTTTCTTTTACTAATGCAAATTGTTTTTGCAGAGCTAAAACCTTCTTATAATACCCCAGGAAAGTTAACAGAAGAAGAAATGAAAGATGGCCCCAAGCTCTATGGAAATTCCGTTTATCCTGGTTTTGGTGTTCCTTGCACTAAATTTGCTTATAGGGTAATTTACCAAGACGAAAAAGGAAGAGTTCCGAAATATGTTAAGATTAACTTAAATAACGAATGGTATGATATGGTTAAAAAGAGCGGTGATTATAAAACTGGCACTTTATACATTTATGAATATGTTCCTACATCCACAAAATCAAATTTTTTTTATTTTGAGGCAAGCAATGGTGTTGGAAAAGTAAGAGCAGCTATAATTGACAGTCCTGACCAAGGGCCCACACTTTACACCGAAAAGTTTGATAATAATCAAATTATTTTATTGGACAAAGGGGGTAATGAGATCTGGACTTATGATACTGGTTACGATCAAGTAGAAGGCGTTGCAATGTCTAAAGATGGAAATTATGTTGCTGTTGTGACCAATCATTATATCTATCTTTTTTCTAAAGAAAGCAAAGAACCTTTATGGAAATTTTGCACGGATTGTGTTGTTCCTGAAGTAATTTCTACAAATATGGCTGGAGTTGCAATTTCTGCCGATGGAAATTATATAGCAGCAGATTTGCAAAATATGCTTTATTTTTTTAATAGAGAAAGCAATAAGCCATTGTGGGTAAGAGATACAGAATCAAGTGCTCTTGGAATTGATATGTCTGATGATGGAAGTTTAATTGCTTTAGGTGTGGCTAATTTGAATGGAAAAGGTGACAAAATATTAGTGTATGATAAAGATGGCAATAAATTATGGGAATACAGAGCAGAGCATCCTGGTTACGATCAAACTGGAAATTTTTATCACCCCGATATGACTCCCGACGGAAATTATCTTGCAGTATCAACTGGATGTCCTGATAGAAGAGCTTATATTTTTTCTAAAAAAGGAGAATTATTATTTAAAAGCGAACAATTAACTTTTGACAGTCCCGTACATAAATCGGCAATTTCTGACGACGGAAGTTTAGCTGCTTATTCTGCAGACCATACTACTGGCAAGGAGATTGTTTTTTTATTTAATAGGCAAGGAAATAAATTATGGAGTTTTTCTTCACAAGAGGATGCTACTTCTAGGGGGGTTGACATCTCTGCAGATGGAAAGTATATCGCAGCCGGAACTAGCGCAGGCAATCTTTATTTATTTTCTAAAGGTAGCAATAAGCCATTATGGGAGTTTTCCGATTCAAAAAAACCATTTGTTCAAATCGGAGAGGTTAAACTAAATTCTGACGGCAGTTTATTAGCAGCTGCAGGGACTTCAAAGAAGATTTATATGTTTTCTAGAGAAAGCAATAAGCCCTTGTGGGAGTACAAAGCAAATACCTGGGTAACTAAGCTTGATTTTAATGGTGAATATGTAGTTACGGGAACTGGCTTGAGAGAATACGGTGGAGAAGGAGCTGCAGAAGAAAAAGAATTTACATGTACAAAAATAATTGAGCCACCTTCGATAGAGGAAATGGAACGAGCTGGTAGGCAAACTGGAGAAGATTATAACGGAAATGTTGTCTGCGGAGATGGTATTTGTCTTCCAAGTATAGAAAATTATGAAAACTGTCCTGAGGATTGCTGTGGAGAGAATTGTGATAAAGAACCTGAACTTAAAGAAAGAAGTGTTGTAAAAGAAGAGGAAAAATTAATTACAAAAGAGCCGGAAAAAGAAAAGGAAGGTTTATTTGAAATTATAATCAACTTTTTTAAGAGGTTATTTGGAAGATGAGAAAAATAATTTTTGGAATTTTATTTATTCTTTTGATTAATTTTGTTTCCGGACAATTAGCCGATTCTCCCTGGCCGATGTTTCACCAGACAGCAGCACACGGTGGATTAAGCCCTTATGATACTTCTTATGTTGATGGGACGGTCAAATGGACTTTTGAGGCAGGAGGCGGTATCGAGTCCTCTCCTGTAATAGGTATTGATAGCACAATATATTTTGGTTCGCATGATGGCTATCTTTATGCAATAAGCCAAGATGGGGAAGTAAAGTGGAAAACAAAAATTGGAACCCCAATAGAAAAACCAGGGTATGGGGGTTTATCAAGCACTGGCTCTACTCCGGCTATCGCAAAAGACGGAACTATATACATAGCTTCAAGAGACCAATACTTATTTGCAGTTTCACCGGAAGGAAAAGAGAAATGGAAATTCCCAATAGGTGTTGCTTATGATTCTTGGGCTTCTCCTGCAATCGGGGAAGATGGAACAATTTACATGACATCAGCTTCGCCAAAAGGAGGGGTGTATGCCATTAACCAGGACGGAACGCAAAAATGGCATTACCATGTGGATATGGGTACATCTAATTCTCCAGTGATTGGAAAAGATGGAACAATATATGCTGGTTTTCCCACAGGTTTTAAAACCAATGCGTTGCTCGCGCTCAATCCTGATGGCACTAAAAAATGGGAGCTTGCGACTAAATTTTTAGAGTCGACTCCAACAGTTACTGGCGACACTATTTACATCGGTACTTATACTGATGAAGCAACGGGAGCAGGACTATACGCTATTTCAATTTCCGATAAAAAAATAAAATGGCATTTAACGCTCCAGGAAAAAGAAATAATGACAACCCCGGCGATAGCAAAAGATGGAACAATTTACTTTGGCACAGTTTACGGCAAGTTTTATGCAGCAAATCCAGATGGGACAATTAAATGGAGTTTTGATGCTGGAAAAGAACTTGATTCATCTGCGGCGATTGGAGCAGATGGAACGATTTATTTTGGTTCAAATAGTGGTATTTTCTATGCTTTGAATCCTGATGGGACTGAAAAATGGCGTTATTCAGCAGGCTCAATAGCATCTTCACCAGCAATAGACAAAGACGGAACTGTTTACGTTAGTTCATGGGATGGGAAACTTTATGCTTTTGGTTCAACAGTTAATAAAAAGGAAAGATTTGAACAAAAGGCTATTCGTATTTCTGATGAGCACATAGTTAATGCACTTTTTTTTGGCGAAACAGCCAGGTCCTGTTTAGACAGTGGTTGCACTGCAAAAAAAGAAACTTGTATCAGATGGAATAAGAACATGGACAAATGTTACGAGTATAAAGAAACTTGTTTTTCTCAATCCTGTTCAAAATACAAGATATACTGCGAAATAGCCGTGGTTAGTCAGGATGAAGAGGCTGTAGAAATCACCTTTAATTCTAATTATGAAACTACCGAGGGTACAACGCATTTAGTGCAGAAACAATCATTCAGTTTTGAACCAAAGGGTGGCAGGGCAGTCACATGGGAATATGATGTTGACGTAGATAATATTGGCAAATGTAGTTACTCTGAATTGAAAGTCAACGGGGAAGAAAAAAAAGAGATAGCGCCTTATTGTGAAAAAGAAGTTTGTGGAGTTTCTGAAACAACAGAAGATTGTAATGGGGGTTGTGATGAGTATAATAACTCAATTTATAATGCAAATACTGAATGCGGCAACAGTATCTGTGAAACTGGAGAAGAAAGTTATTGCCGTGATGATTGCGGCGGGATTGAAAAAGTAAGGATTAAAAAAAGTATTTTGAATATGATACTTGATCTTTTCAAGAGGATGTTTAGATGAAAATATTCGGAAAAACATTGAGAGAGTATATTTGGCCGATAAAATACTATATCTTATTTTCTATTTTGGTAGTTGTATCGCAATATTATGTTGCGCTTCCGCTAAGCAGGTATAATCCTTATATACTGAATCTGACACAGGCTTTGTGGGCAATAATAGTTGCTTTGTCTGTACTTAAGCTCACATTATATTATGACTTTAATTTTAAGAATGTCTTGTTTTTGGGTGTTTTGTATTTTGTTATTATTCATGGACTAAAAGCTTTTGTCTTTAGGGTATTTTTGTTTCCTTACTCAGACCCTACTGTCG
>CAZKNU010000068.1:0-5378 GCA_964554235.1 uncultured Methanosarcinales archaeon
CTAATGATAGGTCTTACGAATCAAAGGTACTCGTTCAAATCTTGGCCTAGACGACTTTTTCTACTAAGCTCAAAAACACAATAATCTTTATATATAATCTCTTAATCTTAAAGCGTGATGAAGGATAAACTAATCCATTTTAAAAATAATCTTAAGAATAAAGTTAAACATATTTATGAAACTAAATACAAGTTCCTAATGCTAATTACTTTTACCATTCTGGTTCTCGCTTTAGTGCAGATTGGCTTGCAATATGCCCTTACCGGCGATTTTGTCAATAAAGGGATTACGCTTAAAGGAGGATCAACTATTACTATTGTTAAAACGGATATAAATACTGCTGAGTTAGATTCTTTTTTAAAAAATAAGTTTCCTAAATCGGAAATTAGTGATATTAGTGTTAGAACTATTACCAGCGCCGGAAAGGTAGCCAGCATCGCTATAGATTCTGATGCCCAAGAGGAAAAACAAATTAATGCTCTGCTGGATGCGGTAGTAAAAAAAGAAGGCTTAAGCAAAGAAGATTATAGCATAGAAGTAATGGGTTCTTCTTTAGGCGACAGTTTTTTCAGGCAAACTATGGTTGCTATTGCCATAGCCTTTTTGTTGATGTGCGTGGTTGTTTTTGCTTATTTCCGTACTCCTGCTCCCAGTTTGATGGTCGTCTTCTGTGCTTTTTCGGATATGGTGGTTCCCTTAGCTCTTTTTAATCTTACTGGAATGAAATTAAGCACGGCCGGAGTTGCTGCTTTTTTAATGTTAGTAGGTTATTCGGTGGATACGGATATGCTGCTTACGGCCAGAGTATTAAAACGAAAAGAAGGTTCGGTAATAGAGCGAATTTATGGTGCTATAAAAACGGGACTAACGATGACGTTCACCACCATCGCTGCGGTAGTTGTAGCTTTAATCTTTGTGCAGAGCGAAGTTATAAAACAAATCATGCTTATTTTATTCTTTGGCTTATTAACTGATATAGTGATGACTTGGATTCAAAACGTAGGATTGTTAAGAATGTGGCTGGAGAGGAAAGAACGGTTAAAATGAACGAAACATTCAAAAAAATATTTACCAACTGGAGAGTGATTTTATTGATTTTTTTCCTTCTCTTTGCGGTTATTGCCATTCAACCGCAAATCTTTGGGAACGATGGTGTTACCATCCGTAGTGTTACACCCAATTCCGCCGCCTCTCAAGCAGGGATAATGAACCCTTCAACAAAATCAACCCCTTTAGCTAAAGAAAAAATAATCTCTTTTAATGGAGAAGAAATAAATTCTGCTGAAGACTATTATAATTTAGCCAGCGCCTTAAATAGAAACGGCACCATTACCCTAGAAACGAATGAAAACGTTTACAGATTAAATACGGTCGCCGAGGATGGTCAGGTTGATTTAGGATTAAGAATTTATGATGCTCCCAGTTCTAATCTACGGAAAGGTTTGGATTTAGAAGGGGGAACGCGAGTACTCTTAAAACCGGCAGAACCAATTTCTAAAGATGATTTAGATATTACTATTGGTAATTTGAGAGAAAGATTAAATGTTTATGGCCTTAGTGATATTGTAGTCAGGGCTGCTTCCGATTTGGCAGGAGAAGATTTTATTTTAATTGAAATTGCCGGAGTTACCGAAGAAGAAATTAAAGAACTATTGGCAAAACAAGGGAAGTTTGAAGCAAACATCGGCAATGAAACAGTATTTTTTGGCGGAAAGAAAGATATCACTTATGTTTGCAGAAGTGCTGATTGTGCAGGAATTGATCCCCGCAGCGGCTGTTTTAAAATCAGTTCGGGAGGGTATGCCTGTAATTTCTTCTTTTCCATTACTTTAAGTCCGGAAGCTGCTGAGCGGCAAGCCCAACTGACTAAAAAGTTAAATGTAATAACCGAAGAAAATGGAAATTATCTTAGTGAAGAATTAGCTTTGCTTTTGGATGATGTGGAAGTTGACCGTCTTAAGATTGGTGCAGAATTAAAAGGGAGCACCACCACCAACATCCAGATTTCTGGGTCAGGAAGCGGAGCTACTCAGCAGGAAGCCGTTACCGTGTCTCTGCAAAACATGAAAAAGCTGCAGACCATCTTAATCACCGGCAGTTTACCAGTTAAATTAGATATTGTAAAAATAGATACCATTTCCCCTTCTTTAGGAAAAGAATTTTTAGAAAATATCGCTTTAGTTTTCTTTTTAGTAATTTTTGCAGTTGCGGCTATCGTGTTTATAAGGTATAGAAAAGCTAAGATAATCCTGCCCATAGTTCTGACTTTGCTTTCAGAAGTAATTCTGATTCTAGGATTTGCTGCGTTGGTTCGATGGAATTTGGATTTGGCCGCGATTGCGGGAATAATTATTGTTATTGGTACGGGTGTAGATCAATTAGTTATTATTACCGATGAAACAGTCAAAGGAGAAATTGTTATTGACTGGAAAACCAGAATTAAGAATGCTATGTTTATTATTACCGGTGCTTACTTAACGGTTCTTTCAGGCATGCTGCCTTTATTGTGGGCCGGAGCAGGCTTGTTGAAAGGCTTTGCTTTGACGACTATTGCCGGAGTTTCTTTTGGGGTTTTAATTGCTCGGCCAGCGTATGCTGCAATTGTGGAAATATTATTGAATGAAGATTAGAGAAACAACCCAATGGTATTATCGATAGATCAATTAGAACCAGTAATAAAAGAATTTGAACAAAAATATTTTTTTAGCAAACCTTATTGTGAATATGTAAATTTTTGCAGCGTCTCCAACTTAAGAATGATGCAGGATATTAAAAAAAAGAAAGTTGATTTAAGAGCCGATGAATCTTTAGAGGATTTATGTCTTTTTGTTGAGTTTAGAAAAGATCCGCCAGCAAGCTTGGATTTTCCACCTAAATATAGGGGGATTAGAATTTTTTATGAAATTAGTGGAGAATAATATTACTTGGCGAACAATAATTTCTTTTTATTCGTTCACTTTTCTTCTGATTCTATCAATAAGGTAAGGCAGAATAAAAGCAACGGCAAAGAGCAAAGCAATCAGCCAGGGGTTTTGGGGCGGGTTATTTATTTTTAATTTTTCAATAAAACGATTAGATGCCCAAACCATCATCATAACATTTGTCAAAGCTAATAAAGGGACGAGTATCCCGGCCCAAACGTGATGTTTTTTACCTAAATAATCTATATCTTTTATTAAAAAGTTGTACAGGAAACCAATGGTTCCGGCTAAAATGATTACAATACTATAAATTACCCAATGGTTAAGGGCAATCAAGAAAGGAATAAGCATTAAGGAAACTAATAAATTAGCAAAAATAATAACTACTAGTGCACTCCAAAAAACGATTTTGGAAAAGAAAACATCATGCTTTGCTTCTTTTTCTAAAATTTGTTCTGCTCTTTTAATTTCTGCTTCCGGCCACCCTTTTTCTAAAAGTTCTATCCTCTTATCTTTTTTCATGGTTTAATTTTCTGCAGCAAGATGCTGGGCAACTTTCTTAAATTCTTTAGCTGGCCGGGAACGAGGATAAAGATAATTTAAAGGCAGCTGTTGGTAGGCAGCTTTCCTTATTTTACGGCTATCTTTGACATCAGCTAAAATTTGGTGTCCAAGAATTTCTTCGACTTCAGCAGCAGTAAGCTCATTTTTTCCACGGTGAGTCATATTTAAGATGATTCCTGCAACGGTATTATTATTCGCTTTAGCCAGCTGGATAGTTTTTAAGGCATCAGCAACTGAACTCAAACTGGGATTAACTACGACCAAAACTTCATCGGTATTTTTAATAATCTGCTGCAAGTCATAACCTAATCCGCTAGGAGAATCGATCAGGACAAAATCAACCCGGTCGTCTAAATGTTCAAAGATTTTATTTATTTTTTGAGGGTTAGTTTTTTGAAATTCGCAATAAGAAGGCGAAGCTGGAATTAAAGAAATTCCGCTTTCATGTAAGTAAGTAACTTCTTTAAGGCTTTTTTCTTTTCTTAAGAATTTGTTTAAAGTTCCTTCCGGATTCATTAATCCTAATAAAATTCCTAAGTTGGGGGTAACTAAATTAGCATCAACTAGAATGACTTCTTTTCCTAAAGCATTCAGAGCCTGTCCTACATTTAACGTGCTGGTAGTTTTGCCTACTCCCCCTTTTCCAGAAACAAAAGCAATGAACTTAGTCATAATATTTGTTATTAAAGCAAAGTATTATTTAAATATTCTGGCTCTATCAAGAATTAATCTTCATCAGGAATTCCTTCTAATAATCTCCAGCTATAATTAAAAAATTTATGGATAAATTTCTCACAATTAACTAAACTGTCAATTTCGATTTCCGTCGTTGATTTATTCCCATCTACAACTAAAGTTACATGCCGTCGAAATTCTTGTCTTTTGCGCTGAGGAGATTTAAGGATGTTTCGTAAAGAAGCATAAAAATGCAGATTTTTTTGAATAGTTTCATCTCCCAGGTATAATTCGGCTAATCTTTTTCCTCTTAAAGCCGGGCTTTTTGGCAAAGCTTCAATTAACCCTTCTTCTTTAGATTTTTCCAAGAAAGCTTCAATAATAAAATCATAAGTACTGATCATCCGGTTTAAAGCATTTAGAATAACGTCGATAGTACGAGTGTATTTTAAACTAACATAAATAATATGCTCTAAACGCTTAAGCTCTTCTTGGGCTTCCAACAAATTTTCATTCATTAACAATAATTCCTCGCGAGAAGAGTCTAAATAGCTTGAACTTTTTATTATTTTCTATTTATTTTTGTAAATAAAGTCTAACTTATTTACTTTTGAAGAGAAATAATTGCCTCAGCCAAATCGCCGTTAGCTTCTTCGATGGCTGCCCGAGCCGTTTTTTCATCAACTTCTGCCTGTTCCATCACGGTTTTGACATCTTCAGCAGAGATTTCCGGAGCAGTAGATAATTCGTGTTCTTGAATCTCGCCAGAAATCTGAAAGGTTTCCTGGCCCATTGCATTTACTTTAGAAACAGAAGGATTAACAATGTGAATTTCTTTAGTTTCCGTTTTGATGATGACTTCAGTTGCCGGGATTTCTACCTGTTGAATTCCCATCTGCTTCATCATTTGCTGCATTTTGCGGGGATTAATTCCGGGGAACATTTTAATTTAGTTTAAAAGATTTCCTCCAAAATAATGGAGGCAGATAATGATAATTATAATGATTATGCATAAAACAATAACTGCACCGGGAGAAAATTCTATTCTAGACTTAAATTCATCAAAATACCGAGTTAATCCTCCTTGTCCGGAAGGCAGCCTAATGCGGTTGTCTTGAGCCATTTTTAAGTTCAAAATTTATTGATTATAAATATCTTTTGGTTGATACAATTCTTTTCGGGCTTCTTTAACTAAAATCCAGCTTGCTTGAAGGTTCT
>CAZKNU010000069.1:0-5286 GCA_964554235.1 uncultured Methanosarcinales archaeon
ATCTATTTCGTGCCTTGCTTAATCCTTAACTTTTCCTGAATTAAATCCCTATATTTGTAATCAAAAGTTAGTTTAACCTGTTTAGTGGAAAGGGCCCCTGCGGTTAAAGCTTCTTTTAATTTACAGACTACTTCTGCTTCACCGTTTTCTAACCTAACTTCATTGACTTTTCCGCCGGATTTACATTCCCAAGCCGGATCATCAATGCTTAAAGAAAGAGTATTGCGCACTCCAAATTCTTCTCCGGGCTTAGTTACTTTTCCGCTGCCAGCATTGGCCAGTTTTATTTTTAAAGCCATAATCCCTTTTCCTGCCGTGCTTTCCTCAACCGTTCTTACGGTTACGGGCGCGCCAGAAACAAAATAAGATTTAGTTCCACTTACATCACAGATTCTTTCGTCAGCAAGATCTTCTTTAAGGCAAACTTCTGGAATAATCAAAAAAGTTTTATAATTATATTCAATACTGGCAAACCACTCTCTTTCCAAAACCCCGGTTACTTCTCCCAAATATTTGGCATCGCTGGCAAAACTAAAAGTTTCTTCTCCCCCGTCGGGAACTAATTCGGTGATGGGTTCAATAACTTCTTTGTTTTTAAGCTCCCAAGAACTGATACCGCTAAATTCGCTCTGGGATGGGCCCAGTAATTTTACAGTTACATCTCCGGGCCGAAGAACACTTTCGCCTTTATTGGTAATAGTTACTTCTAAAGGAAAGGATTCTTCATCAAAAATAGTATACAATCCTTCTTCTTCAATCCCGAAGGGTTCAAAGATAGCCGTTGCTCCTTTTTCGCCGCCAATAAAAGCACCTTTACCGGTCGTTTGTTGTTCTTGGGTACAAGCCGTAAGCAAGAATAAACTTAAAACTAAAATGAATACGATTATTATTTTTTTCATCATCATAACCTCTTTTACTTTTTATAAGCTTAATAATCCTTGAAATATTTAAAGTTTGTTGAATTTTAACGGGGTGTTTGGACTATGCGAATAGATTTTTGATATGATTGAGCATAAGCATAATCTAAATCAATTATTAATGGGGTTTCAAAAGCAGAAGTTCCGGGAATGTTAAAGCTGCAAATTATTTTTCCCTGTCCATTAGTCAACCTTACAAACCCATCGATAGGCTTACAGTTAATTTTGCCTCCGCCGGTCATTTCAACGTTATAAGCTACTTTATCTAATTCTTTATATTCCAAGGATTGGCCGCAACTCTGCAAGTTTGCATAGGGGCTAAGAACTCTACCCGAACCTAAATTTCTTACATTAATTTCAAATACAGCTCTATTTCCAACCATATCTACGCCCACATAACTTACTCCCACTGGACCCCCCTGTCCTCCAGCTAAAGAAACTACGTCGCGGGGCTGGCAAGTTTTCTGTTCAGACGTAATTTCATAAAATAAAGGGTCTACACACACAGAAGGATTAGCATTAGTATGATAATGGTAACAAGTTAAGAAATTTAAAGTAGGATTATAATCCGGTACACCTAAAGGGAGAGTAGCTACAGATACTAATTCAAGCTGATTCTGACCCCCTTCGGTATTGTAAACATTTTTTCCTTCCAGAACACCAATGCTTTCAGCACAAGAGCGGGGAACATTAAAATCTCCGGTAATGATATTGGTATCAAATCCTTTTACCTGAACAAAACAATCCTGCCCTTTTAAATCATAACTGCCTTTATTTTTTAGTTCTACCAAAGCAATCAATTCGTTTTGATCGTAAATAATATCGGGGGGAGAATTTTGCAGTAAACTTAATTCCACTCCTTGAGTGCCGGTTTTAACTAATTTTAAAGCAGCAGCCGTTTCTAAAGGCCTTTCACCGGCAGCCGGCCGGGTTTGGCAGGAAACTAAAAATAAAGAAATAATTAACAAACTAATTAGTACTGTTTTTATCCCGCTCTTTTTCATCTTATTTCTGGAATGGATTTTATTTATATAAGCTTTTTGGTCTCGGAAGCAGCTATAGCGCTTGAATAAAGCTTCAAAGAGGCTGGCAAATCTGCACTGCTGATAAGAAAAAAATATAAATAACCTCGTTCTTGCAGTTAAAATGGCTAAATTTGAAGTGATTCATTTAAAGAAAGAATGTATTGGTTGCGGCGCCTGTGCGGCGATTTGTCCAGAATTCTGGGAGATCGATGACGAAGGTCTGGCGCAGTTAAAAGGAGCTAAGTTAGCAGAAAGCCAATGGGAACTGCACTTAACTACTCTTGATGCCAAAACCTGTAATCAAGAAGCTGCTGATGCTTGTCCGGTGGGCATAATTCAAATTAAAGAAGAGAAATAAAAATAACTTGTTTTAAACTCGTTTTATAAATATTAATAATAAAACCACTTTTTAAAATTTTAAAAAATATAAATTAAAACAGATTTATTCTCATCTTAAGCAAACCCCATTCAAACAGCCATTCGGGCACAGGTAGGGTCGAGTAAGTGCAGCCGTATTGCTGGTAGCACAATGGTATTGATATAAATATTCATTCTGACAGCTGTCTAAATATTTAAGTGTACCAAAAGCAGCAGTACCTGCTACAAAATAATCATTACTAGGGTCATCATCGACACAAGGAAACTGACTTTCTTCAACCTGAATTTTGTACACCGGAGCACCTTCAATTCTTCCATTCGCATAGAAAAATAAAGCTGCAATAGCCACAATAGCTACAATTGCCACCAAAAAGAAATAAGGTAATAATTGGTCACGTTTTTTATTTTGCATTTAAATCACCTTTTTTGTAACTCAAGTTTTAGTCTTTAATTAAATACTAACTTTAAGTTAAATACTACTAAGAATTAAGTATAGCTTTAACCTATTTAAACTTTTCTTGGGCTGAGGCTCTGTAGAAACCCTCGCCAAAGGGCCAGCGACGTAGCCCAATTATTTGTGAATATAATTTGCAGCGATTGCGACCCGCACACGGTGCTCGATATGATATTACATTGATTCGAGCAACGGAACGAGAGGGTTTCTACAAAGCCTTGGGCTGAATTGACTGCAAATTATGCACAAAAACTTCTGGCGAAATTTTTGGCACAAAAAGGCATCAAGCCTTTTGTACAGAAGGCTTTGCCTTCTTGTACCCTAAAAATAGCGATTTTTATGATTTTTTAATAATAATCATGCAGTGATCTTTTTCATAAGGTTCTAGAATTTTATAATCAATGACCGTGAAAATTTGTTCTAATTGTTTGCGGATTTCTTCAAAAATCTGTTTTGACTTCTTTTTGGCATCAATGCTGCGCGCTTTGACTGCCAGCAGTCCGTAACCGCCTTTCTTTAGGAAAAGCTTGCAGTTCTTAATGAAGATTTCTGCCTGATTCTTTTGAGCAATGTCTTGATAAACAATGTCAGCAGCGCAAACTTTTTCAGTATATTCTTCCGGATGATTAGCATCCGCTAAAATAGGAACAATATTTTTTCTTTCTTCAGCAAGAAATACTAAATCCCGCATTACTCTGGGCGCAGGATCAATTCCAAAAATAATTCCCTCCTTGCCAACAATATCGGAAACAAAACTAGCTGTATATCCATGAGAAACCCCCAAGTAAAGAACAATATTATTTTTTCGTAAGCCAATATTTGTGCACCCTTTTATAATCATAGCCGCTAATTTGCTTCTAATAGGCTCAATTTCACGAAATTCTTCCTGATTTTCCCGAACAATTCTTTCCTCAAAATGCCTGGTTCCCGGAAAAATATTTTTAGTAAAAATTCTTCTACCTTTTACTTCTTGGTAAATTTCAAAAAGGTTAGATGGTTTTATTTGGCTCATTTTTTCTCCTGATAATATTTTTCTAATTGTCTTGCTGAAAGAATGGAGGTCTGTTCCATGGAAAACCCTAATTTAGCAACATACTCGATTACTTGTTTTTTGGTTGGCGCTTCTATCTCTAAAAAAGGGGGCAGGTTGGAAACTATATCAATATCAAATTTAGCCTCTCCAATAACATAGGATTCCCGATATTTTTTCCCTTCATAGCTTACCTGAAATCCCAGCGCTTCAAACAACTTGATTGTATCTTCAAAATTATTAGTAGTTACTTCAATCTCTTCCCGAACTTTTACTTTATGCTGTTTTTCATCTACTTTTCCTTTGAAGCATAATTCTACTGAATCGCCCATTTTTCTTATTCTAAGGATTCGCCCCTTTTTATCTAGCGGTTTAGGAAAATCAAAAGTAACTACAATTACTTCTCCGGCAAAAGTTTTCTGTGCACCTAAACTGTACAATTTATTTACAGTTGATTCTATGTCAATATCCAGAACTTTTAATTCTATTTCATTCATGATAATTTTTCCTCTAGTTCCCGTCGGTATTCCGCTGCTTTGAATTCGCCTTTAAAATAATCCAATCGCGCACATAAAGATAATTTATCTGCTAAGATACGGGCCGCTTTTCCTTTCTCAATTTTCTTTGCTTTTTGGATTAAAGGATGATTAATAATTACTCCATATTTGGGGCTTTTGCTGCCAGTTTTGATATGTCTAAATAAAGCTTTTTCTGCGCCTAGCAGCTGAAGGGTTGACGCCGGCAGCATGGCTAAATGTTTTAATCCTTTGCCTAACTCGATCAGCCTTGCTCCAATAGTCGTCCCAGCTAATTCCAATATATTAGGACAATATTTCTGCATTACTTTTTGCAGATAAGTTTCATGCTTCTTGCGGATTTGCTGCTGTTTTAAAATGCCCTGGGCCAGCAGAGTTATTTCTTCTACGTGGATTTTTTCCAGCTCTGCGCCCATGGAATCGGTGTTATTAAAATTGATTTCTTTCATTAATTCTTTTTTGGTCTTTTCGGCAACCAATTCCACGAATTTTTCGGGATTAGCAATTTCTTTAGATAATTCTGGGAAATAAAGGCCATACCATTCCCGCAAGCGCTTAGTCAACAGATTGTTGCTCTTATCTAATTCATTAATGTTGGCAACGGCCTGCATAATTAATTGGTCTTCCATCACAGACTGTTTAATTGCTGTTTTAGTCAGCTGAATATTTTTTTGGAAGAATTCAGCAAAATATTTTTTTTCTTGAAATAATAATAAAACTGGAAACAATTTTTCTTTAGGTAGCAATTGTAAATCTTTCTGCTTAGTTTTTAATTTTTTTTCTGCCTTTTCTTTATTAATATATTCTTCGATGGTTTTGAAAAGGACACAATCAATAATTTTAAGTTGTTCGTCCAGAACAAAACTTCCCAGCACATTGGTGAACAAGTATTTCATTTTAGATTGAAAGAAAGAGCGCCAATATAAATCTTATTCTCCATTTGGAA
>CAZKNU010000070.1:0-5037 GCA_964554235.1 uncultured Methanosarcinales archaeon
TTTATAAATTTAAGCACAAAAAAGCCATTATGGTGCAATTAAAATTCAAAACGCTTTCCTTTCAGGAAGTAGGCGAAACAGTACAGGTAACTTTACTAAACTTATTTTCTACAGCTATCCCAGCAGCAGAATTAAAACAAATTGGCTCTTTTAAGCTTAAGGATCAGCACACTTTGGTCTTAGAAAATAAAAAAGCAGAAACTCGCTTCTTTTTCCTGTTATCTAAATATTTTTCCAACTTAAAAAACAATTTAACTAAAAATCCGGCAACCTACATTCATCGCCACTCCGGCATACCCTTGCTGGGCAATGTTGCTTTTGGGGTGGCCTATCGTAATTCATCCATCATTGAAATTAAGCCGATAACTTCCTGTAACTTAAACTGCATTTATTGTTCTATTGCGGAAGGCGTAATGAGCAAAAAACACGATTTTGTGGTTGAAAAAGATTATTTAGTTGAAGAGCTGATTAAATTAATTGCTTTTGTTGCTGCTCCGGTAGAAATTCATGTTGGGGTGCAGGGCGAACCTTTTCTTTATGCCGATTTGGAAGAATTAATCTCGGATGTGCAGGCGCTGGAGGAAGTGCAAACCATTTCTATCGATACTAATGGAACGATGTTGACCAAAAGTCTTCTTGATCGTCTAGCAAAAAAAGACCCTCATAAAAAACTGCAGTTAAACTTTTCCCTGGATTCCTTAGATGAACAGAAAGCAAAACAGATGGCCGGAACCGCTAATTACAATGTTAAATATATCCAAGAAATGATTGCTTATGCCTGCGGAAAAATTAGAGTTATTGTTGCTCCAGTTTATGTGCCCGGGTACAATGACAAAGATCTGGAAGAAATCATTCAATTTGTAAAATCTTTAAACCCCCAGCCAATATTAGGGATACAAAACTTTTTACAGTATAAAACTGGGAAGAGCCCGGCCAAGGAAATCCCCTGGAAAAAATTTTATTCCTTAATGGAAAATTTAGAAAAAAAGCACCAAATCAAGCTAATCTTTAAAAAAGAAGACTTTAACATTCATTCAACCAAAGAACTGCCTAAGCCCTTTAAAGAAGGAGAGGTTATTTTGGCAACTTTAAAATGCCCGGACCGCTTCCTTAATTCTGCGGTTGCTGTCGCTAAAGAAAGAACCATCTCTATTCCCAATTGCCGCTTTGAAGCAGAAAAAAAAGTGAAAGTAAAAATAGTAAAAGATAAACACAATATTTTTGTAGGGAAAATAGTTTAAAGGCTAGGTATTAGCAATAATAAAAATAAATGCCTGCTAATAAGTTAATTACAAAACCTAAAATGGCCTACCAATACGAACTACCTTTTTATGAAAAATCCGGTAACCGTTTCTTAAGAGAGCAAACTATTTTTAATTCCGGAGATTTAGAACTTATTGCGAATAATCTTGCCCCAAGTGTTATTTGGGAGTATTTTGGGGAAGAGTCTTTTGAATATCTGGCGCTGGAGCAAAGATTAGCTGATGATCTTAACAGAGACTTAAATTTTTCTCGAAAATTTATTGGAGCCTATATTGTTCCCCGAAGAACCGAAAATCCCGCAAATACCTTTGGCATGCTAAGAAATTGGATTGTTGAATTTCATAACAGCAACGGCATGAAACTGCCTAAACGATTTTATCGAAGAAGCAAAACCCAGCTGCGGGGAATGTATTATGGCATGCTCAGGACCTACAAAATTACAATAGATGATATTGTTCCGGAAGGAGTTTGATTCTTGTCTTGGGTCTCAAACCCCACAGCTCTTGCCGTTAGGCAAGTCACGAACGCAGTGACTCGACTGCTGTGATAATAAAACCCAAGACAAGACCAACAAACCCCGCAGTTGTTGCTGTCAAGCAACTCACGAACGCAGTGACTCGACCACTGCGATTGGGTTTGTTGATTAAAGTGTAGTTAATGAGAACTTTTATGAACATTTTTAACCACTATTAATCTTTCCTAGTACAAATTCTTTCAACTCTTTGGGCCATTCCTGCTCGATTCTTTCCTGATCTTTTTTACACTCTTCAAAAAAATCTTTCCTCATACTGCCAAATTCAATTAATTTAACCAATTCTTCTTTAGCATAAATCGGCAGGTGCTTAAGAGTCCACACTTGCAATTTAAGTTTTTCGTTGAATAAATCCCGGTCATTTTCTTTTTTCTTACTGAGGTCTTCCCAAAAATCAGCATAAGAAAATTGTTTAGAAAGGATTTCTTCTTTTTCTTTTAAGATTTTTTTTCCTTCTTTCAGGGCAATCTTAGCCAAGACTTGCTGATGTATTCTTCTTAAGAATTCCTGCTTATCTTCAATTCGGATTACGTCACTATAACCTTCGGAAATCAGGCTGAAAGCAAAAGGGCTGGGAATTTCATCCTGTTTTTCTATAATCTCAATCATGCCCGAATTTAATTGGCTAATAACTTCTTGAGCATGCTGGCAGTCCATTAAATCTTCCATAACTTCCCGGCGGGCTTCTTTTAAGATGGAAAAATTATTATCAATTCTTTTTACGGCATTGAACAATATTTTACTGCCTACCTGCATTCTTCCAGTATTTTTTTTATGACCCATATATTGCCGCAAAATCATTAAAGACCTTGTAGCGCAATGCCTAAATCTGCGGCTGAGCACTTCACTTTTTTCAATGGCTGTTTCTAGGATTGCACGGAAATCCTCCCCTTTTAAAATATCCAGGGCCCGCGCGGCATTAAAACTTTTTTCTGCAGAAAGATAAAAACCATTATCAGTAATGCCCATTTCTACATCGCGGTGCTGGGAACGGCCAATAACATAAGCTAAGGCTCGGGATAAGCAGTCATTAACTCTTCGCCCATATAAAGTATGAAACACCACATAAGTTCTTCCCCGATCAGCATAAGTTTCCACAACTATTTTCCGGTCGGAAGGAATTTTACTGAAATGGTACTGCTCATAAAAATAACGATAAATGCTGTAAGCAGCATTTTCATCAACATAAAGATAATCATTGATGAATTTAATAATTTGTTCTTCCGTTTCTTTATCTTGATTATTGCCTTTTAGTTTATTTTGTTCTTGGCTTCTTAACTTTTCTTCCATTAATTTTCTGAACCGGTTTATCCCCATAGCTAAATCATAACTTAAAGGCAGCATTTCTGAAAACCAGGAAGGAACCGTGGGCGGCCGGTTTACTGAAGCGCTTACTTGGGCAGTCATCCCTCTGGAAAATTTAAACATGTAAACTTCTCCGCCCAAAACAAAAACATCTCCTGGTTTTAGGTGCTCTAAAAAAGCTTCATCAATCTTTCCAACAATCTGCTCGCCGATTTTTACGGTAACATAACTCTCTTCCGGAATGGTCCCGATATTAGTCATATAAATTATCCGGGCCATTTTTCCTCTCTTACCAATATCTCCGGTTTCTTTATCATACCAAATCCGCGCATAAATATGTCTTTCTTCCAAGCCGACATATTCTCCCGAGAGATATTTAATGACGGAGAAAAAATCTTCCCAGGATAAAGTATGATAACTATAACTTTTTTTAATTAGGTGATACAATGCATAAATATTAATTATTTCATTAATAACTATTCCATAAATTTGTTGGGCCAAAACATCCAAAGCATTTATAGGGATATGCACCTGGTCAATTTTTTTCTCAATGGCTGATTTAAGTAGGATAGAACATTCTACTAAATCATCTCGATCCATGACAATAATTCTGGCTTTAACAGTATCTTGTAATTTATGCCCGCTTCTTCCGCTTCGCTGCAGAAAACGGGCCACGGATTTAGGGCTGCCCAGGCAGAGAACTAAATCAACATAACCAATATCAATGCCTAACTCTAGGGAAGTTGAAGAGACGACTACTTTTAATTTGCCGTCTCTTAAAGCTTGCTCGGTATTAAAGCGGTTCTGCTTGCTTAAACTGCCATGGTGGGCAGCAATGTTTGAATGCACAGCACTATTCGAACGCATAGCGCTGTTTGAATGCACCGCAATGGTTGAGCCCTCACCACCGGAATCAATAGAGTCGCTATAATGCTGGGGAAACATTTCTTTGAGATTATGCACCACTCTTTCCGTTGCTGAGCGGGTGTTGGTAAAAATTAAAGTGGTGCGGTGCTGCTGAACCAGTTCATCAATTAATTCATACATCTTCTGGTGCATCAGCAGATGTTCTGTGTCCACCAAGCTTCTTACTGGGCTGAGCACTTTTAAGTCCATTTTTTTAATGAAACTTACGTCGACTATTCCGCAGTCGCGTTCACCTTCGGAGTTATTACTACTGATTTCACCATTAATTTTACTGTGTGGTTTATTATCTGTTTGACTTTCAGTCCCGCTATAACCCACTAAAAATTTAGCAATTTCTTCCAAAGGAGCAATGGTTGCAGATAACCCTATTCGAGCCATTCCCGGAGAAATTTTTTGCAGACGTTCCATACTCAGGCTTAAATGTACTCCTCTTTTGTTTTCCGCTAAAGAATGAATTTCATCAACAATTAACCATTGTGTGTCTTTGATTTTTTCTTTAAATTTAGGTGAGTTTAACAAGATGGCTAAAGATTCGGGAGTGGTAATCAAGATGTGGGGAGTATGTTTAAGCATCTTAGCTTTTTCAGCAGCAGTGGTGTCGCCGGTTCTTACGGCAACCCTAATGCCTAATTTTTTTTCAGCAAGTTCTTCTAATTCTTTTAAGGGCTTAAGCAGATTTATTTGGATATCATTGCCTAAAGCTTTTAATGGCGAAACATACAGGCAATAAACTTTGTCTTCCAGAACTTGTTTTTCTGCGGAGTCAACCAGTTCGTTGATGACGGATAGAAATGCAGTCAACGTTTTTCCGCTGCCGGTGGGAGCAGAGATAAGAATATTTTTCCGGCAATGGATCTCCATTACCCCATACAGCTGCGGGAGGGAGAATTCCTTGAATTTTCCTGAGAACCACCTATTAACTAATGGGTGCAGAATAGATTTAATATGCACGGGTTCATAGGGATTTTGCAGGCGGGTTATCATGGCTTAGAAAACATCTATTTCAATAT
>CAZKNU010000071.1:0-4853 GCA_964554235.1 uncultured Methanosarcinales archaeon
GCAGGCACCCAATAGTCATCATCAGCAGTCATGTTAAGTTCAATGGTGCTAAGAGTTCCCGTAGTTGCATCGTCTGTACCAGTTATTACAACAGTGGTTCCATCAATATCTTCAGAACCAACTTTCATGTTGTAAGTTCCACCAGCAACAGTAGAGTTATCATCCCGTAATACTAGTTTTGTTGCCCCTAAGTAAAACTCGGCAGAGTGAACCCCACCAGCATAACTTTGGTACAATACTTCAGAAACACCTATTTCACTGCTGTCAGAAAGAACATAGGTATCTCCAACGGCTAATTTGTTGGTTGCTTCCCCGTTTACGGTGAATTTTGCTTTGGTTGCATCAACGTAGGTTAAGGAAACTTCAAATTCTTTCTCACCAACCGTATAAGTTTTAGTGTCTCCTTCCAACATGGTGTCATGGGTTGCCCCGGCCATTAAAGTTAATTTTACACTAGTGGTAAGTCCAGTAGCAGGTCTTGTAGCCTCAACAACAGAATAGTCGTTACCTAACATTTTAATATCGGTATTTCTAAAGTCATCTAAGTAACCACCTGCTGTTGTTGCTGTTCCATCAGCATCAGTAATATCTGATTGAGCCGTAGATGCAAATTCCAATTTGTAGTGAGCAATCTGAAGAGCACTTTTAAAGAAAAGGTGATCTGCAGTCACTTCATCATCAGACTCATCATACTTTACAACCCTATTCTGTTTAGTACCAGTACCTCCAGTTTCTTCATCAAAGAACATGAATTGCTGGTAGTCATAATTAGCAGCATTAGTAGAATAAGATCCATCTGCTAACCCACCTAACTCGGCATCACCAATGAAAGTGTTGATATCTGTAAAGGTTTCTCCGACTATCGCAGAACTTGTGGCGTTGCTGTTAGCTAATTCCAAGAATTTAGAACTAGTTCCAACTTTCCAAGCATCTCCTTCAACTGAAACTGTAGAAACAGCTCCGGCTTTTTTATACTTCATACTTGAAGCAATGTCTGTCAAAGCCAAGTTGTCAACAGCAGCTGCATTTTCACCAACAACCATTAGGCCGTTGAATACCCCGTCAGAAACTAACAGGTCCGGGTATTTACTTAAATCCGCAGCCATCGCACCCATAACTGTTGCACCGAGCATTGTAAAAACGGTACCCACAGTTAAGATACGCTTAACCATTCTTTTTATTTTCATTTTCTAAACACACCTCCGTGTTTTGAATATGTTTTTTTACTTTGTTTTTTACTATACTTTTACTTTATTATTTTGTCTGATTGATTCATCTATTGCATCGATTCGTCTTAAAGAATTTCGAAAAGCAGACCTATATAAGTACGCTTTTTCGATCTTATAGATGAATCAAACCTAGAAGGACTTACACATCTAAATCCCTAAACCACTAGGTTATCTACTAACTACCAAAATTTGATTTATAAGTCTTTCGTAAGAATTTGGGCTTGAAAAACGCCCCTAACTGGGAGAGCGCCCGAAACCTCGAAATTTTGCGCTTTTAAGGGTTCATCATTCAAAAATGATAAAACAGGGTTCTAGAACAAAGTTCTAGTTTAGCCGTCGATTTGGTTATTTTTAACTATTTCTTCGCCCAATACTGCTAATGAAGCTTAGGAAATTGATACTTATAGCTTAGAAACACTTAAAAATATAAAGGTTTCCTGCTTTTTTAATGACTAAATTACAGGATTTACCGCTTCCGGACTTCTTTAAGGCTTATTATTCTAAATTCCCTTTGCTTACTCCGGTTCAAGAGAAAGCTCTTCAGGCCGGTTTATTAGATGGTAAGTCATTATTGGTCTGTGCACCTACAGCTTCCGGAAAAACCCTGATAGCGACTATGGCCATTTGTCAAAAATTAAATGGAGATAACACTAATAATAATAATAACAATAATAACAATAATAGTAATAATGATGAAAAACATCAAGATACTTTGGGGAAAGCTATCTACTTAGTTCCTTTAAAGGCGTTAGCAAATGAAAAATTTAAAGAATATAAAGAGTTATTTAACGGAACTAGATATAAAGTAATAATTTCTACTGGAGAGGTTGATTCTGAATCTAATTATTTAGCAAATTATGATCTACTAATATTAACTACCGAAAAGCTAGATTCTCTGCTTAGACATAGGGTTTCCTGGCTTTCAGAAGTTGAAACGGTAATTGTTGATGAAATTCATCTGCTTAATGATCCTTCCAGAGGGCCCACCTTAGAAGTTATCTTAACTTTGCTTAGAATGTTGATTAAACCCCAGCTAATTGGCTTATCAGCAACCATCGGTAATCCTCAAGAATTAGCAAATTGGTTGGAAGCCGCTTTAGTTGAAGACCATTGGCGGCCCGTAGAATTAAAGAAGGGCATCCATTGGCAAGGAGAGACGGAATTCTTTTCAGGCCATTAAGATTCAAAGAGAGTTAAGATTTAAAGAGATTATTGATTGCATTTAACGCAAAATTAAATTCAGGATTTGATTTAAAATTTGTGTGTCGCTATGCCCTTGATTTTTTCCTTGATTTTCTTTATACTGCTTAGCTAATTCTCTTAATTGCTCTAATGTAAAGTTAAATCCTTTTTTGTCTAACTCATATCTAATGCGACAAATAAATTCAATAACCTGGGTAAGATTATGCGGATGATCAGTTTTATAGCAACGTTCGAAATCAATTAAAACCGGTTTATCTTCTTTAGTTATTAATATATGCTTGAACGGGCGGTGTAATTCTTCTTTGTTAACTTTTAGCTTATCTAAGGTAAAACATTGCTGCAGTACAGAACTTAGAACCGATTTAATTTTTTCTTTAGGTTGGTGAGCAATCCAATTTAAAATAAATTTGCCTTGGACGAATTCGTAAGCCAAATAATCTTTTCCATAAAATAATAACTTTGGACCAATAGAATACTTATTTAACTGCTTTAACCATTTTACCTCGTTGGCAATTCTTCCCACGGCAGCAGAATCTTCTTTTTTAACTTTAATGGCAAGTAAATTAGTGTTAAGAATACCTTGGTAAACTACTCCCCTTTGGCCATGGGCAAAGTAATGAATAGTTCTAATTCCTTTTTTTTCTAAAGTTTTGAGTAAAGTAGTTTTAGTGATTTCATAAACATATAATTCTTCAAAAGCAATCTTTTTTCTTCCAATTTCTTTGAACTGAAGCAGGCAATGGAAAATGATTTGATCTATTTTTGATTTATTTGTTAAAGATGAAAATAAAAACAAAATAATCCCTTCTGGAGTTAAATAATTCGCAACTTCCTTGAAGAAGCGTTCAGATATTTCCCAGCCTTTTTTTCCTCCATATAAAGCAGTATCTGTAATTCCAGGATCCTGTGGGAGATAAGGGGGATTAAAGATAATTAGGTTAAACTGCCCTTTGACATTTTCAAATAAATCGCTTTTCAGAACTTTGATTTTTTTGATTTTTTTCTCGTTGACTTCTTTCTGTAGTGCTTTTACTGCAGTTTCATTAATATCTACGGCGAGAACTTCTTTAACGAGGGGGTTGGTTAGCACAGTAAGGGCTTGAATTCCCGACCCCGTTCCCAAATCCAATACTCTGCCAGAGGCATAATGGTTTACAAATTTATTTAACAAGTAGGAGTCTT
This sequence comes from uncultured Methanosarcinales archaeon, assembly GCA_964554235.1. Lineage (GTDB taxonomy): Archaea > Nanobdellota > Nanobdellia > Woesearchaeales > GW2011-AR9 > JBBSWB01. The sequence continues at coordinate 3,615 of CAZKNU010000071.1, forward strand.
CTTGAGGTTCATATATTTCCATTTTTACTAATAAAAAGAGCAATTTTCATAAAGGTTACCTAAAAAAATGAAAAAATTAATAAATAGACTTAAAAGAATGAAGCTTTAATCAATTAATAGTGGGCCTGTGGTCTAGCGGCAATGACAGCGCCCTTACAGGCATCTTTGCGAAGTAAGGCGTTGATCCCCGGTTCGAGTCCGGGCAGGCCCATTAATTCTTCTTTCTTATTAGTGCGATAACCGGACGAGAGAGGGTTACGAACGAAGCAGAGCGGAGTGAGTATACCCAGTTCGAGAAAGTCACTGTGCACAAAGGGACAACGATCCCTTTGGCATCCCAGCAAAATCGTTGTTTTGCTGCGGACGTTCGTTCATTCGTTCGCAGGCTTACGAATTTCCGGGCAGGCCCATTCTTTTGTTTTAATTTTATCTACAAAAACCACACCTTTTAAATATCAAAAACAATTTCTGATCTAAATGCAGCAGCAAATCATGGATTTATTGCTAAATCAGGATGAAGTCTGTTGGAAAACCATCATTCAGGATTTAGTAAAAACGGAACAGATGGATCCCTGGGATATTGATATCAGCTTACTAACTGAAAAATTTATCCAAGTTATCAGAGCGATGCAGGAGCACGAATTTAAGATTTCAGGAAAAATCCTGCTAGCCGCTGCTGTCCTGCTGAAAATAAAAGCCACCCACCTAATTGATAATGACATTTTTAAATTAGATCAATTAATCAATCAGACTTCTGAAGAAGAAACCGAGGAATTATTTGACGAATTAGGGGGAAAATTAAAGAAAGATAAACAAGAATATAAATTAATTCCTCGTAACCCTCAGCCGCGAAATCGGAAAGTTTCCGTTGATGATTTAATTAATGCGTTGCAGCGAGCCATGAGCACCAAAAGGAAACTATTGGCGCGGCAAAGACCAGTTAAATTTAATCATATTTACGGGAAAAAAGTTGACATCGTAGAAGTTATCCGCGACCTTTACCATAAAATAAATTATTATTCTAATAAAGACCAAACAACTAAACTAACTTTTTCTTCTCTTTTGCCTCCCCGGGCTGGAAAGCAGGAAAAAGTATTTGCTTTCATCCCTTTGCTGCATTTAGAAAATCAACAAAAAATTGAAACGGAACAAAAAAAACATTTTGATGAAATTTTTATTACTCTTTCTAAAAACAAACCAAATAAACAACAATCTTAATTGCTATAAATAAAAGAACGC
>CAZKNU010000072.1:0-4803 GCA_964554235.1 uncultured Methanosarcinales archaeon
GTTGCTTACACTAAAACAGCAGCAGTAAATATCCAAATGGAAGGAGATTTACAGTCCTGGGTTTCTATAAACCCTGCAGAATTTGATATTGAACCTGGCCGGATTAAAACGGTTGAATTTATTGCGGCCATTCCTGTAGATGCCCTTAATGGGAATTATACGGGTAAAGTAATCTTTTGTTATAAAGATAAATGATTAAAATTGTTTTAACCTGATCTTAATAAAAGAATCTATTTCTTCCCAATCTCAGTAATACCATTCATATACGGCCATAACACTTTCGGAACTTTAATCGTGCCTTGTTTGGTCTGAAAGTTTTCTAAAATAGCGACCATTATCCTAGAGGTAGCTAAAGCGGTATTGTTTAAAGTATGCACCACTTTTCGGGAGCCGTCTTTTCCAACTACTTTGATATTTAATTTTCTGGCTTGGTAATCTGTACAGTTTGAAAGTGAGCCTAATTCGCCATACTCATTTATGGTTGGTCTCCAGGCCTCAAAATCTGCACTTCGATGTTTCCAGTCTGCCAGATCTCCGGTACATATCTCCACCCAGCGGTAGGGGAGTTCTAATTCCTTTAAAATCTCATCAGAATTATTAAATAATTCCCCATACATCTTTTCAGAATCTTCCGGCCTACAGAAGATAAATTGTTCAATCTTATTAAATTGGTGCGTTCTCCATAAGCCTTTATCGTTTATTCCATGTGCGCCCACTTCTTTTCTGAAACACATTGAATAAGCTACGTATTTCTTAGGCAACTCGGATTCGGACATGGTTTTGCCGGAATGCATGGCTAATACGGATTGTTCTGATGTGCCGATTAAATTTAAATTTTCATCTTTGATGGAATAAACTGATTGCTGGATAGCTGCTTTATCCATAGAGGCATATATCTCTTTTTCATGCAGCATCAAGGGAGGTTCTACATAATTGTAACCTTTCTTAATCATAAAATCTATGGCAAATCTGATTAACGCCTGATTCAATAAAGCTATTTCTTTTTTAAGATAATAAAACCCATTCCCGGAAACTCTTGCTGAAGCATCAAAATCCGCTAAACCTAAAGATTCTAACAGTTCGACATGTCCTTTTACAGGAAAATTAAATTTAGGCATTTTTCCCCCTTTTTTAATCTCAACATTTTCAGAAGCGTCTTTCCCTTTAGGAACTTTTTCATGCATGATATTGCTAAGAAGCTTTAATTGGGTATTTCTTTCCTCAAGAAGGGCGTCAGCTTTTTCTTCTTTCTGTTTAATTTCCGCAGCTACCTTCCTCATTTCTTTGATTTTGCCGGCGCCATTTTTTCCTGCTTTTTTTAATTCATTAATTTCCTGAGAAACTACATTCCGTTTATGTTTTAGCTCTTCAGCGGATTTAAGTTCTTTTTTCCACTTTTCATCTAAAGCCAGCACTTCATCTACATTTTTAGGATCGCGGTTTCTTTTCTTTTCATTTGCTTTAACTAGTGCAGGTTTCTCTCTTAGTAAGCTGATGTCTAACATTTTAACTTAGAATTTCTTTTGGTATTTAAAGGTTTGCGACTAAGTTTACCAATTAAAAACAATTCACGGTTTTCTAAAACAACTTAAATTTTTCAAAACATAATCAGCAATAAAATCTGCAATTGGCTCTTTACTTTTATCTTCATCTATTCCTTCCAGAGTAAAACAATTATAACCTTTAAAATTATCAGTAGCTTCATTATTTAAAATAAACCAATTATTGCCCCATTCTTTTGCAATTGACCGCAAAGTTAGACTATTAGAACAATCAACTAATTTTCGTCTTGCGTTTCTTGAAAATACCCTTTTTATCCTCTCTGATAAACCTAACTCATTCATAAGCTTTGATTTAATATTTAATCTCAGTTGGGCTTCTTGGTCCAATAAACAAGGAACTCTACCTTTTCCATAAATTTTCGGGTTTTCTTCTTGAGCTAGTTCAAGTAACCGTCTCATTTCTGCTGCCTGCCATTCCTCAGAATGGGGTTTAAGATAAGCTCCGGTATTTCCAGCATCTTGGCCGTATTTATGCCAACTATGAATATCTATAAAAAACATGGGGCCTACTTGATTAAGAATGCCCTCATGCGCAGGAGTCCAATGAAAGCGGCCTTCAGATTGTGATACGCGGAGATTATCGTTAGGTAAAATTATTCTTGCAGTAACCAAATTACCGTAACTGATTACCGCTGCCCTGGCTCCTTCATGATTAATTTCCGTTTGAGATTTTTTTTGTGAATTCAGCCGGGAATCAAGGCTATCTAATACACCATAAGCTAGCCCTATTTCTCTTTTATGAGTCCCAGCTATAACCAACAAATTATCAGCCATAAAGAACAAAAACGATGGTTGCTTTATAAACCTATCTAAAAATAACCCCTTGTCAGGAGTAATATTAAAGCACTTTTTGTGAAGAAACAACCACTTTTGCATCTTTCACAACTCGCAGAACAAAATTTTCTAAAGAATCAAAACACAAAAATAAAAAAAATAAAAAACTTAGTTTTCAGCTAAATTAATAACTGCTTTTATCCCTACAATTACTGCCGAAGGCACAATGAAAGCCATTAAACTTGATAATACGCTTTCAAGGTAAGGCCCAATAAATTGTACGGAAATTAATGAACCTTTGCTAAGGCTAGTTACAACCACAATTGCGGTTACAAATAACACATAGCTTTCAGCTTCTTTGGGGGTAATATTAAAGAATCCAACCACAATCCCTGCTAGAATTAATAAACTAACTAACCAAGGCGTTACTTCTGGCGGAAACATTGCTGAAATTAACCCCAGCACCAAAGCGATTATTACACCAACTGTAAAAGCATAAGTAATCACTTTGTTAACAACTTTCTTAGCTGCTTGAACCATTTTGTCTAAAACCTCCTTTTTTTAAATATATATTTAAACATCAATATACACAAGAGGTAATAAAATCTTAAAGATATATAAATGTTTTCTTTCCTGAAGCGAACATAAAATAAAAATAAAAACACAAGATCATTACATTTTAATCAAAATTATATCAAAATTCACTAGTTGTAACTTTAATTTCACTTTCTTAAAGCAATAAATATATAAACCAAAAAATAATCTTCCGTATATAAAAGAGGTACTATGAAAAAAAGCAGTCTTTGCTTAGTGTTTGGAATAGTTTTTTTGCTGTTAACAGTTTCTTCTTTGGCTGATTTTGACACCCAGGTTCATTGTGCGGACACCGGCGACCCACCAGATTATGATTGCGCCGGGTATTTTAGCGAAATGGAAGGAATTTATTATTGTAATAAATTAATTGGAAATTGTTTTCTTAATGAAACTGTAGCCGAGCCCAGCCTGGTTTCAGATCAGGTAGAACCAGAAAAAGTAAATGAAGTTGAAGCTTTGACCATAGAACAAAAAGTAGCTGCATTAGAAGAGGATTTAAAAAATCTGCAAAATACTTTGGCAACCGCAACTTCAGGAATAAGTCTTTCCAATACGGAAATTGCCTCGCTTAAAACGGAATTGGCTTCCTTAAAAAGTAATTTTGCCAGCCTAAAAAATGATTTCCAACAGGGCATTGATTCAGTCGGCTCACAAACTAATTCTTTAGCAACCGGATTATCCAGCCTGCAAACAGAAATAGAAGAAACCCAAACCACTTTAGATGCCGTGCAAGAAACCTTAAACCAGCGAAAAACAATTACTTGGGTTTTAATTATCTCGGCGGTTGTCTTTTTAGTTGCCGGGGGGGTAATTTATTATATCACCAGGAAAAAAACCGGCGCTTTAGATCCAGAAATTGTAAATTATATTACTAAACATATTAAACAGGGGGAAAAATATGCAAAATTAAAGAAAGAACTGCTTAAAGCCGGCTGGGGAGAAGAAGAAATCAAATGGGCTTACCAGGAAACGGCTAAACATAATTACGAAAAATTTAAGGCAAACGCTCCTCGCCCATTTTTAGCAGAAGGTGAAAAAAAAGCTGAAGAAGTTAAAGCTGCTGATTTTACAATAACTGAAAGTACTGAACCTACAGAAAAAATAAAACCAGGAATAACCCAAGATTCAAAAAAAATAATCAGTATTGCTGTAGTTAGTGTCTTGTTGATTATCGGAGTAATCTTTTTGCTGCAGGGAACGATTGGAAAAGCTATCTTTTTTCAGGGATCTTTTGAACAGACTAAACCTTTTATCTGTACTCCGCCACACATTGTTACAGAAGGGGGCTGCTGTTTAGATGTTAACAATAACACCATTTGTGACACAACTGAAGGATACGATGCAGAGAAAGCAGGCGTTAGTGCAGAAGTGTGTGATGACCATCGCGAGTGCGTAGCCAATGAATTCTGTATTGACAGTAAGTGCATGATTTATGACGAAACTTCTCTTTATAATGTAACCAACTGCCCCGGAACAAGCTGTAACATTAAAGCTATCCAAATTTTAACCAGCGACGGAGAAAGTTATAAAGTGCATGGCCGACAGGGAAGTTATGCCGCTGCCGGAGCCTTGGCTTGGATCGTTCGCCCCATCCCTAATTATTGTGGAGGAAAAAATATTGCCGTTCCCATTGAGATTGTTAAGAAAGATTTAGTTTGTTATGATCAACAGGAGAAAGTAGTTTCCTGCGGCCAGAAAGATCTGGTTGTTAAAACTAGAAGCGAAATTGTTAGCAAGGAAATTATTACTCTTAAAGCTGGACAGACCAGCAAAAAATTAATCCATCCTAATCCTTTAATTGAAAAGAAATTAAATGGATACACACTTACTTTACAATACTTTAATGAATTCTGCTTTGGATAGGATTTTATCT
>CAZKNU010000073.1:0-4739 GCA_964554235.1 uncultured Methanosarcinales archaeon
AAAATCTCAATAAACTCATCATAAATATTTTCTCCTGCAACAAAATTCCAAAAATCCTGCCCGACCATTAGCTGAGTTGAATCATACATATTGCCTTTTGTCCAACGATTATAAGGCTCTGGGTGATAAGGATTATATGGCAGCCCCAAAGCAGTTATAACTCTAGCATTTTTATTAGTGCTTAATCTTAAACCAATCCATCTTAACAGCTTCTTTTTTAGTGCGACAAACTCCTTAATATTTGGTTTTGGGGAAGTTATATCAAAATAAACTTCTGTTCCATCAGATTTCTTGACAAATACATCAACTCTTTTATCAGGGTCTTCGAGTGTTTTTCCTTTTTGTATGGATTTTTTAATTTCTTCAAACTCTGTTTTCATATCAGGATTTCTTTTTCCTGCTCTTAAATCCATATCAATTTTACTGATAATTGCTTCCGTTTTTTCGTCTATTTCTCCCAATATATCAAATTGTGTATGAGCTTCATAACCTGCCCCTTCTGCAAGAATTTTTACTAATTGCTCATAGATAGACATTCCAAAGCTCGTATAGAACGAATGGACAATAGTGTGGGTCAATATTTGCTCTTTGGTAAAAATTGCTTGGAAAAATGGTTTATATTCAGTTTCAGCATTGTAATTATCAATTTTTGATAGTATTACCTCTTTCACAAGTTCTTTTACTTTTCTTCTTGTTTCTGCTTTCATCTTAATAGTAAATATTCTACCTTGTTTATAAATATTCATGTTTTTTCGTTCCGTACGCCCCTTCCCAATAAATCTCTTTTTCACAAAAAAGACAATATGTCCACAGGACGACGCCCCCTTCCCGTCTTTTAGTATTCGTAGCGAGAACTCAATTGTATTTAACACCTATTAAGCGCAGTTTTAATTGCGGTTAATAGGATGTTTAGGAGTTAAAGCGAAATATTTATTAACCTCTGGTTTGTGTGCAGCAATTATGGAAGGGGCGGAGTTATATTTGCAAAAACTTACTGAAGAACTAAAACTAAGAAAATATTCTTCTCGGACCATAGCAGCATATCTTAACTTGATTAAGAATTTCTTAAGCTCAAATCTTACTCCCCGCGATTTTCTGCTGGGATATGTAAACAAAAGCCATTCTACTTTAAGGTCAGTTTACTTTGCATTGCAATTCTTCTACAAGAATGTGCTTAAACAGGAATTCACTGAAGAGCTTCCTTTGGGAAAGAAATCCGGACATCTCCCGCAAGTACTCAATAAAGAAGAAATTAAGTCTTTGTTTGATGCTACTTTAAACTTAAAGCACCGCTTTTTATTGATGACTTTATACTATACTGGGATTCGCTTAAATGAGGTTGTAAACTTGCGCTGGGAAGATTTTGATTTTGAAAGAGAAACCATTCATCTTAAAGTAGCCAAAGGGACTAAAGACCGGATAATCTTCATTCATAAAAATATTGAAGACTTAATCAAAAATTTTGGCTTAAGAAAAGAAGGATTGGTATTTCAATCCAATTTGGGTAAAAAATATAATCTTCGCAGCGTACAAATGGTGGTGCGCCAAGCCGCTCAGCGTGCCGGAATAAAAAAGAGAGTTACCCCGCACACTTTACGTCATTCTTTTGCCACTCATCTTCTGGAAGCGGGAGCGGATATACGCTCTATCCAACAGTTATTAGGCCATAAGGACTTAAAAACTACGCAAATTTACACTCATGTGGCTAATAAAGACATTAAAAAACTGGCAAACTTGATTTAGTTTATTTCTTGCTTGGGTCTAATACCTCGTAGCTTGCTACGGTATTTGATAATTAATACTAAAACCAAGCAAGATTAAAAATACCCTCCAGCTTGCTGTGGTTGGGATTTTTATTTCTTCTTCTAATAAGTTTTATTCTATTTTATTTTTTTCAAAACTTTTTGGTACCTAATTGGTTTCTAATAAAACCAATTGAACTTTTTAAGAATCAAAGATTGCCGCTTGAAATTAGTTTAACATATGCGATCGCTGTTAATCTCTCCCGAATAATACTTGGGGGGGACTAAAATTTAGTGCAACGATGCCGAAGGCAAAAATTTTGAATAAGCGGGCGGGCGAATTATCTACATTCAGAAACAGTTAAAGGGTTATTTTTAAAGTAATCAATGCATTCTGCTGATAATATTTCAATTTTATTGCCGGCTCCATCTACTAATCTAGGCTGTTTGTAATACAAACATGGTTCAAAACTTATATCCATACCTCGAACATCTTTAGATGCACCATTGCGACACTGGACACAACATTTTGATTTTAAATCTGCTTTGTGATTATTGATTACAAATATTACTATTGTGGATGCTAGGATTATTAGAAAAACCACAATAACAAGGATATACCCTGATTTCATAGTATATAGATAGTTGGGGTTGTTTATATAGTCTTCTTTTGAGCTCGCCCGTTTATTGAGCATAACAGCTATTAATGTAATTTAATTGTGTTTAGAGAGGGGTTTAGCGATTAAAACCTTTTTATTAATTACCGAGTTTATTCCAACGACAATACCGCAAGCAAGTTTTATAAACCTCAATTTCTTTCTCTAGCTTGTGAAAAACCAGCTGGTTGCCAAAATCCTGAATAATATTGCTGACATTCTGGAGCTGCAGGAAGTGCAGTTTAAGCCGCAGGCCTACCGCCGAGCGGCAGCAACGATTGAATCCCTGCCGGAAGATGTTGAAGCGGTATACAACCAAGGAAAATTAGAAGAACTGCCGGGAGTGGGAGAACATCTGGCCAAGAAGATTGCCGAAATTATTCAAACCGGAAAATTAAAATATTATGAAATTTTACAGAAAGAAATTAAAATCGATCTGGAAGAATTAAATGAAATTCCTTTCTTAGGTCCAAAGAAAATTAAAGTTCTCTATAAAAAATTAGGCATTAAAAATGTCCGCGATTTAGAGAAAGCCCTTAAACAGCAAAAATTAAGAAAACTGGAAGGTTTTGGCGAGAAGACTGAACAGACTTTGTTGGAAGGAATAAAACTATTCCGCACCAAGCCTAAACGATTTTTGTATGCCGGCGCTATCTCCATTGTCAATGAAATCAAGAACGAATTTAAAAAATATGCTTTTGTCAAAAAAGTTGAAATTGCCGGCTCTTTCAGGAGGGGCAAGGAAACCGTTGGCGATCTAGATTTTTTAGTCGTTTCTTCCCAGCCTAAAAAAGTAATGGATATATTCACTTCATTCAAGGATAGCAAAGTAATTGCTAAAGGGAGCACTAAAAGTTCTATCCGCCTGGCTAATAACCTGCAGATCGATTTAAGAGTCGTTAGCGAGAAAGAATTTGGTTCGGCCTTGCAGTATTTTATTGGCAGCAAAGAGCACAATATTGAGCTAAGGAAATTTGCTTTAAAGAAAGGCTATACTTTAAGCGAATATGGGCTGTTTGACCGTAAACATAAGCAGTGGGTTGCCGGCAGAAGTGAAGAAGATATCTATCAAAAATTAGGTTTGAAATACATTGCTCCGGAATTAAGGGAAAATACGGGCGAGATAGTTGCATCACTAAACAATAAATTACCCCAATTAATTACGGCCAAAGATATTCAAGGAACTTTTCATAATCACAGCAACTGGAGTGATGGAAATGATTCTCTGTTAGAACTAGCTCAACAAGCAGAAGAGTTGAAATTTAAATTCATTTCTTTTAATGATCACTTTGGGCATATGGGCATAACTAACCCTTTAACCGAAAAGCGCCTGAAAGGCTATCTGGCGGAAATAGACAAAGTCAGAAAAAAAGTGGGCATCAGAGTATTCAGCGGTATAGAAATCGATATTTTAAAAGATGGCTCTTTACCTTTATCTCCGCAAAAACTGAAAGAATTGGACGTAGTCATCGCGGCGGTGCATCTCAGCACTAGAATGAACGAAAAGGAAATGACTGCGCGGGTTTGTAATGCACTGGAAAACTATCCGGTAAATATTTTGGGGCATCCTACCGATAGGTTGCTTAATGAACGCAATGGATTAGCTTTAAATTTAGATCGAGTCTTTGAAGCTGCTAAAAAAAATAAAGTTTTCTTAGAAATTAATAGTTCACCTAATCGCTTAGATCTGGCCGGTGAACAGGTAAAGTCTGCTTTGGATCTAGGCTGTAAATTTGCTATTGGCACTGATGCACATGATGGTTCTCAGCTGCAGTTCTATCCTTTAGCCGTAAATATGGCTAGAAGAGGCTGGGCAGAGAAAAAAGATGTTCTTAATTGCTGGAGCCTGCCTAAGCTTGAAAAAGCGTTACAGAAATAAATTTGGGAAAGCAAAATAAATTAATTAAAAATAAACAAACAAATCAATTAAAAATTAACAAATCAATTAATTAAAAAAATAAAAATATTAAATAAAAAAATAAAAAATATTTTTATGCTAGTAAATTCAAAGAGACCAATAAAAGCAGTATGCTTTTAGCTTAGCCCATCTTCAAATTCTTTTGCACAATTTTCAGAGCAGAATTTATAGGTTTCTCCTTCAATCTCTTTTATAATCTTGTTTTCTTCATCAATGGCTGAACCACATTCAGCACATTCATCCACTTCTTCATCCTCTGCATAACCTTCCATAAATCCTTCTTCAGGAGATTCAAAGTCTTCGTCGCCTTTTTCCCCTTTTTTGTGCGGTTCGTTATCGAATACGTAGTTTTCCATAGTAATAATTTTTTGCGCTTTATTTTTAAATATTTTGCTTATATTTTATATATGTTTTGGTTAGGGG
>CAZKNU010000074.1:0-3985 GCA_964554235.1 uncultured Methanosarcinales archaeon
TTTGGAATCAATCGCTTCGGAATCTGAATTCCAGAAAAAGCATTCTTCTTTAAATCTTGAACCGCTCTATCCAACCACTCTTTAAGCTGTTTATCCTCATACTTACCATCATCTAATTCGTGATACGCTTTCTTAAGATTCTCATCTCCAAACTTTACTTCGGAATTTAATTCCATGAAAGATCTTTCCTCGCTAAATATCGCTTAACTCCTTCGGGATCCCAAACCCAAGCTATTTTTCCCTCACTATCGATAGCTATTTTTCCTGATTGCGTTAAATAATCAATGATGACACAAAATGTTTGGTACATCATTTGTTTAGGTAAGTGCTCCCAGAGAGATTTTTTCTTAAATTCTCCGCTATTATTATAAATAAATTTTTCTACCATTAGCACTGTATCTAGTTGAGGATAGTGTAATATGTCCTTCGGTTTCATTAATAACTCTGGCATTTTAGGTGTATAAACTTATACAACTATTTAAATCTTTCTATCAATTTTAACAAAACGGAAAACTGCCCTACGAATACTAAAGTGTGGATGTACTAAAACGACTGGGACTCCAAATTAACTTCCTCACTGCGGTTCGGACTTCGGGATAAACCCAAAGCAACATAACAACCGTTAAGTTCAATAATTTTTAGTGGCTAAACAACTGATAGGGGGGGCATTTCTAAACGACGAAAACAAAAGGACGACGGGGGAATTCCGTAACGATAGCATTTTTCTGCGGAAAAAGAAATTTCTCTTCGCGGGGCTTTTATTCTTTACTGCCATACATTCCTTTTTGTATGCGATATACTCTTGCTAAGTTTCGTCCACTGGTAAGTATGGCTTCTCTAACTGCCTTAAGTTCTTCGACATCAGTACAGCTTTTTCCTTTGGCTAAGCAATCTGCTAGAAACATAGTCATGACCTCTTCTTTAGGTACGTTGGTTTCATTAATGGTTTCTTCCAAGGCGCGATATGCCGAAACAAAATCATCCCAATTAGTTGTTTTCCGCATTTCTTTTATTCCTTTCATAGGAGCATAATGAGCTCCAACTAATCTAGCTATCCTATCTTGATCTAATCCGTATTCATTAAATAAATCAGGATCCATTTCTCTAACCATTCTTTCTCCTTCTTTCTCATGGTCGTCAAATTCATGATATGGTTTTCCGGGTTTTTTCTCTTCAATCACACCATTTGTAATTTTTATTTTTTTTACAACGGGCTTACCTATATCGTGCAAATAACCTGCTACAATCATTTCCGGGTCAGCAGTCAGCTCTTTAATATGGTGGACATAACTCAAGGTATGGCCATATACATCAAATTCATGGAATTTATTTTGCCAAACTCCTTTTCCTGCCTGTAGCTGAGGCAATTGGATTAACTTTTGCTCCAAACCAGGATCTAGCATTTTGTCTTTCATGAAAAATAAGTAGGGTTTCTCCCTTATTAAACTTTTTCTTGCTTTTGGTAACCATTTCAAAAACTGAATTTTTGATGCTACACAATGAAAAACTAAACTTTAAAAACAAGAACATATTTAAATGAAAAGAATTTAATAAGTTTAACAAAAGAGGCGTTATATGGTGTATGATTTTATTGTATTAGGCGCGACAGGAATGCAGGGAAGAATTGTTACACGAGACTTGTTGGAAACAGGTTATTCTGTTTTTTTATGCGGTCAAGAAAAAACTGGAGATAAGTCAATTGTTTTACATCTGCTTAATAAGTATAGGAAAAGAACTAATTTTAAATACATCGAAGCAAGAAAAATTAGCACGGTTATCAAAGCCATAAAAGATTCTAAATCTAAAGTCGTTGTTAACTGTATGGAAGGAGACTGGAATTATGAAGTCTTTAAGGTTTGTGCTACGCTGGGAGTAAACTGTATTGATCTTGGTTCAGAAATTCCCGTTACTAAAAAACAATTTTTACTTAACAATATTATGAAAAAGAAAAATCTTGTGGGAATTACGGGCATAGGTTCTGTTCCCGGAATAGGCAACATCATGCTGGGATATGCTGCTGAGAAATTTGACACTATAAAAGATATCAATCTGGGGTTTGCTTGGGATTCGAACATAAAAGAGTTTGTAGTTCCCTTTTCAATCGAAAGCGTACTGGAAGAATTTACAGATCGTGCGCCAATAGTTGTTGATAAACATTTTAAATATAAAATTCCTTTAAGTAATGTAATCAAGAAATGTCATCGCTATATCGGTGCAGAAAAAGAACTGCTGGTTAGACATCCTGAACAGTATACCTATCTGCATTATTTTGGTAAGACTGGCTTAAAGAACATTAAATTTTATGCTGGGTTTCCTGAGCATTCCTTTCAGATGATTTTAAATCTGATAAAACTGGGCTTTGCCAGCAAGAAAGAAATAAATTATTTTGGCACAAAAATAAAACCAATTCATTTTCTGACCCAGATGCTTAAGAATTTAGGCGCGCCTAAAGGGTATACTGAAAAGGAAAACCTGTGGGTACATATAACCGGTTCAAAAAAAGGAAAAAAGAAAGATATTATGATGGAATGTTTAGTGCCTCCGTTAAGGGGCTGGGAATGCGCTGGTTGCAACATCGATACCGGGTTTCCTGCGAGCATTCTAGCGCAGATGGTGAAAAAAGGAGGCATAGTAAAAAAAGGATGTTTTTCCCCAGAAGTTGGAATTCCTCATTCTGTTTTCTTTAATGAGCTTAGGAAGAAAAACCTGAGAGTCTATGAAAACGGAAAAGCGATAAACTGATGAAAATTCTGGTCTTGGGTCATGGTGCAATTGGTTCTGTTTTAGTTAAACTACTGCAAAAAGAAGAAAGCGTAAAGGCAGTTATTTCAGCTGACCTAAGTTTTAAAGAAGAGAAAAAATTTGAAAAACTACATCAAATTAATGTAAATTTGAAAAACAAATCCCAGCTAGAAAATATTTTCAAAAAACAAAAGCCAGATTTGGTTATAAATGCGGCTTCTCCACAGTTTAATCCGGACATACTTGAGCAATGTGTAAAATTAGGAATTAATTATATGGACTTAGCTGCATGCTGGGAACCCGACCCCGACAAAACGGCTTTAAGCCCGTATAAAATTGAGCAATTTGATTTTGACAAAAAATTTAGGGAAAAAAATATTCTTGGCTTGATTGAATCAGGTGTTTCTCCGGGCATGACCAATCTTTTTGTCAGAGAATGTGCAGATGAGTTTGACGAGCTCGAAGAGGTTAAAATAAGGTTAATAGATTATTCAGGTACTAGCGAATTTCATGCTGCCTGGTCCAAGGAACATTTGTTGGATGAAATTAGTTCAAAACCGCTGGTGTATGTAAACGGGAAATTCAAAATAGTTGAACCTTTCTCAGGTATGGAAACTTATGAATTCCCTGCCCCGTACGGGAAGAAGAAAGTTAGCTTGATTTGCCAAGATGAAATTGGCACCATCCCTTTTTTTATTAAACTTAGAAATATAAACATAAAAGATTACGATGATCAGGTAGATATCCATAAATTTCTTTATGAACTGGGATTTGTCTCCAGGAAAAAAATAAAATTGGGGGATGTTGAAATCTCTCCTTTTGAGTTTGTGAATAAAGTTTTGCCGGACATCCCTTTTAACAATGAAGACCCTAAGTTTAGCAAAGCACAATTTGCCTTTGCAGTTGAAGCCAGCGGAAAAATAAAAGGAAAAAAAAGGAAAATAAGATATTTTGTATCTTTTCCGGATCAGAAAGATATTAATAAGCTGGGTTTTAATGCTAACTTTATATCCTATCCAACAGCGCTGTCAGCAAAAATATTTGCGATGGCTATATCCAGAATAAAAGCAAAAGGCATTATTCCGCCAGAAGCATTGGATAAAGAAATCAGGCAGTTTATATTAGCTGAGTTAGATAAGACCAAGCACGTAATTGTTAAAAAAGAAAGGCTGAAATAAATAAATTAACTAGGCACAATTCGAAAAGTGAGTGATTTATAAAAAGAGGAATTATCCCCCATATG
>CAZKNU010000075.1:0-3920 GCA_964554235.1 uncultured Methanosarcinales archaeon
CCAATCAAACACTTTTTTGAAGTTAAAAGTGACAAAGAGATTATTGAGGCCGGTGAATTTGCTAAAAAAAATAATTTAAAGATTTTCATTCTTGGTGGAGGAAGCGATATTTTGGTTAACGATAAGGGATTTGACGGAGTTGTTGTTAAATACACAGGTAAGGATATAAAGCTTGAAAATGATAGTGTGGTTTCCGCCCAGGCTGGTCTTTCTTGGGACGAATTAGTTAAATTTAGTGTTGAACATAATCTTCAAGGATTAGAATGCATGTCCGGAATTCCCGGAACAGTTGGGGCTTCTCCTATTCAAAATATCGGAGCATACGGTGAGGAAGTAAAAGATACTTTATTAAGTTTAAGAGCTTTTGAATTTAAATCAGGAAAGTTTCTAAATTTTTCCAACAAAGATTGTGAATTTGGTTATAGAGACAGCTTTTTTAAAAAGCCCGAAAATTGGCAAAAGTATTTAATTTTCTCAGTTTCTTTTAAACTTACAAAATATGAAGATGCCGATTTATCTTTGCAAAATATTAGAGACGAAATTTTGAGAGTTAGGGGTGAAAAGTTGGAAAATCCTAAAGAAGTGGGCAATGCCGGATCCTTTTTCAAAAACCCGATTGTCGAAAATCATAAACTTTCCGCAGGTTTGCTTATTGATAAAGCAGGTTGGAAAGGAAAGTCATATAAAGGTGCAGCTGTGTCATCTAAAAACGCTCTTATTCTGATAAATAAATCTGGTAAGGCAAGTTCATCCGATGTTTTAAAACTTTCTAAAAAAATAATTGAAGATGTAAAGAAAAAGTTTGGAGTAACGCTTGAACCGGAGGTCCAGTTTGTCGGATTTGAGAAAAAAGTTGCGATTTTAGGCTATGGTTTGGAAGGTCGGGATGCCGAAAAATACGTACGTAGTCAAGGAGCGAATATTACGATTTTGGATCAGAAGTTTGATAAAAATTATTTAAAAAACCTTGATCGTTTTGACATTATCGTCCGTTCGCCGGGGGTCTATAGATATCTTCCGGAAATTATTAATGCAGAGAAAAAAGGAGTTGAAATAACATCATCCTTAAAAATATTTTTTGACAATTGCCCCGCAAAAATAATCGGGGTAACAGGAACAAAAGGAAAAGGAACAACATCAACCTTAATCTATGAAATTCTTAAAAATGCAGGTAAAGACGTTTATTTAGCGGGAAATATAGGAAAGCCATATTTGGAATTATTGCCAAAACTGACCAAAGACAGCTTTGTCGTTATGGAGCTATCCTCCTTCCAATTAATTGATTTAACTAAAAGTCCTCATATAGCGGTTGTTCTTAACATTACCCTTGATCATCTGGATTGGCATAAAAGTAAGGAAGAATATATTAATGCCAAGAAAAACATAGTTAAATATCAAACCAAAAACGATTTCGCAGTTATCAATTCTGAATATGATGTTTCTAAAAGTTTCTTAGAACTTACTAAAGCCAAAATAATTCTATTTAGTAAAGGTAAATTAGAAAACAAATACAAGGAGAATTTACTCTTGAGAGGAGAGCATAATCTTGAAAATATTGCAGCCGCAGTTTATGTAGCAAAAGCCTTAAAGATTAAAGAGGACATTATTCTTAAAACCATTAGAAGTTTTAAGGGTCTGGAGCACAGACTTGAACTTGTCAAAGAAGTTAAGGGAGTTTCTTTTTATAACGACTCGTTTGCAACAGGACCGCAGCCCACAATTGCTGCCATAAGATCATTCATAGAACCTGAAACGTTGATTTTGGGGGGGAGCGATAAGGGCTTGGATTATGAAGATTTAAGAATTGAAATTCGAAAAAGGCAAAATGTAATAAATTTGATTTTGATTGGCCAGATGGGAGATAAAATTGGCAGGGGAATAAAAAACAAAAACATTCTCAATTTTGGTAAAAGCACAATGGAAAATATTGTTAAAAAAGCATTCGAAATTACTCCGAAAGGAGGAGTGGTTATTTTATCTCCGGCTGCAGCTTCGTTTGATATGTTTGAAAACTACAAAGATAGAGGTAATCAATTTAAAAAAGCTGTCCAAAATCTAAAGTAATGGACAAAAGAAATAAACCTGTCGGCGTATTTGATTCAGGCCTCGGAGGGCTCACGGTAGTTAAAGAAATAATTAAACTTCTTCCAAACGAAGACATCGTTTATCTGGGAGATACCGCCAGAGTTCCGTATGGAACAAGAAGTAAAGAAATAATAAAAAGATTTTCGGAAGAGGATGTAAATTTTCTTTTGCAAAAGAAAATTAAATGTATCGTTGTTGCCTGCCATACATCTTCAGCAGTAGCCGGAAATTTTCTGAAAAAGAAATTTCCTAATATTCCAATTTTTGATGTTGTTATGCCGGTTTTGGAAAGTTTGAAAGAAAGTAAAAAGAAAATCGGAGTTATTGGTACCAAGGCAACTATCAATAGCGGCGTTTATTCAAAGCTTGATAGAGTTGTTCAGGTTCCCTGTCCTTTATTTGTTCCATTTATAGAGGAGGGGGAAACTAAAGGGAAGTTAATAGAAAGTTTAGTAAAGAAATACATAGGAAAGTTGAAAGTAGATACTTTAATTTTAGCCTGTACCCATTATCCAATTATTAAGGGCGTTATAAAAGATGTTTTACCTGACACAAAAGTTATTAATCCTGGCGTACTTGTGGCTGAAAGTTTAAACAACTATTTAGTAAAAAATAATCTAGTAAATTATCAAAGGACCACTGCCAAGAAAAATTACTATGTTACTGATTTAAATGAAAGATTTGTTAAGGTTGCTGAAATGTTTTTGGGAGAAAGAATAAAAATAACATGCGTAAAATATTAAAAATAGCTGTTCTTATGGGTGGGAACAGTTCGGAATACGATATTTCCTTGATTTCAGGAAAAGAGGTTCTCTCAAATTTATCTAAAAAATATATTGGAATTCCAATTGTTATACCTAAATACGGCAATCAATGGTTAGAAATACTCTTGAGGGCAGAGGTGGATATTTGTTTTATTGCCATGCATGGGCCTTTTGGTGAAGACGGAAAAATTCAGGGGATGCTTGATACTTTGGGAATAAAATACACAGGCTCGAAAGTTGCGGCCAGTGCTGTTGGGATGGATAAAATTCTATTTAGAAAAATAATGAAGGTGGAAAGTCTGCCAATTCCTAAGTATGTGGTTATTGATAAGAAAACCAAGAAAATAAATTTGGGGCAGCTTGGAAAACCACCGTATTTTGTCAAGCCGTATGACCAAGGATCTTCCGTGGGGGCCTCTATAGTTAAAAAAAACAAGGACTTAGAAAAAGCTTTAAAACTTGCCTTCAGCTTTAGTGACAAAGCTTTGGTTGATGAGTACATAAAAGGAACGGAGGTAACCTGTGCGGTTTTGGGAAATGAGGACGCGGAAGCTTTTCCGGTTATAGAAATAATTCCCAGAAAGGGAGATTTTTTTGATTATGAGTCGAAATATACAGAATCTGGTTCAGACGAGATTGTTCCCGCAAGAATTTCAAAGAAGTTAACAAAAGAAATTCAAAATCTATCAATAAAAGTTCATAAAACAATCTGTGCAAGGGGATTTTCAAGGGTCGATTTTATTTTGAAAGAAAATAAATATCCAATTATTTTGGAAATAAACACCATCCCCGGTCTTACTCCAATGTCGCTTTTACCAAAAGCCGCTAAGGCATACGGACTAAGTTATTCTGAACTGCTCGATAAAATTATTTGGTATTCAATTAAATGTTAGTATTAAATATAGATTAAATAATTTATGAATAAAATTATTAAGAAATGGATTATCCATCCCATTAAAAGAAGGGTTGCTAAGTATTATCTTTACTTTTTAAGAAAGTTTTTTGGAATTAAGGTTATTGGAATTACCGGCAGTACAGGAAAGACAACCACTAAAGAGATGCTGGCTTCAA
>CAZKNU010000076.1:0-3896 GCA_964554235.1 uncultured Methanosarcinales archaeon
TCATAAGTGTAACATTTCTTCATAGGTTAAAAAGTTTTTGCAATTTCGCACAACTATAATTATGCACGGACATTCTATGTTTTCAATCCCCTTCAAAACTGACCAAGGAAAACAAATCATAACCTTTGAGAATTTCTCTTCCGTTGAGATCAGGAAGTTCTATGACTACGGCACAGCCGCTGACAATCCCGCCCAGCTTTTCTATTAGTACAGTGGCGGCCTGTAAAGTTCCAGCCGTAGCAATTAAATCATCAACAATCAATACGTTATCTCCTGCATTAATTGCATCTTTATGGATTTCAATTTTATCCATTCCATATTCCAATTTATATTCCTGGGCAATAGTTTCTGCCGGCAATTTTCCTGGTTTTCTGATTGGCACAAAAGGAAGCTTTAATTCTCTGGCTAGTGCTGCTCCAAAAATAAATCCTCTTGATTCTATGCCGGCAATCTTGGTAATGTTTTTATTTTGGTACTGCTCGGCAAATTTCTGGATACAAAAATTAAATGCTTCAGGATTTTTTAATAAGGTAGTTATATCTCTGAACATGATTCCTGGTTTAGGCCAATGCGGAATAGTTCTAATCGCTTTTTTTAAATCCATAGTTTCACCATTTTTGTTTAATTTTTTTTCTTTATTTGAATTTTGTTCTAAAAGTTCTTTTTCATTAAATTTGCTAATGGTCTCGATTAATAACTTAGTCACTTTTTCCACATTCTCCTGAAATACTTTTAATACTTCTTCCCAAGTTACAGCTATTTCGTTTTCTTTCCAGCAGTCATAATCAGTAGACATGGCTATAGCTGCATAAGGAAGGCCAGCTTCATTGGCTAGAGTGGCTTCCGGAGCGATACTCATATTAATAACATCCGCTCCCCAGGCTCGGAACATGTGTGATTCTGCTTTCGTGGAAAATCTAGGCCCTTCAATAGTGATAATGGTTCCTTTTTGATGGTGTTTTAAATTTAATTCCCGGCAGGTTTTGATGAGAAGATTTCTTAGTTCTTTGGAGAAAGGCTCAGCCATGGGCGTGTGGATCATTTTGCCGGGAGCAAATTTTTCATGGAAAGTTACGGTTCGGTGCCGGGTAAAATCAATGAATTGATCAGCAATAACTAAATCTCCCCGGCCAATTTCTTCTCTTAAGCTCCCGCAAGCCGAAGTTGCTAAAAGGTGGGTGCACCCGGCTTCTTTCAAAGCTTGGATATTGGCGCGAAAATTGATTTGGGTTGGCGGAATAGTATGCTCCCGCCCATGTCTGGCAATTAGCACGACTTCAACCCCATGAATTTTTCCTTCTTTTAATGATGAAGTTGGTTTTCCGTAAAGAGTGTCAACTTCCGTTTCTGTTACATCTTTTAAAATATTGGGATTATCTAATCCTGAACCGCCGATGATGCCTATTTTTACCATTTTTATTTTTAGGTTGCCGTCTATTTAACAAAATATTTTATATTATTTTTAAATGCTTCAAAAAGTTTCTTTGCTTCTTCGTTATGCTGTTCTATAATTTTTTCCGCTTTCTCTTCTTTTTGGGTCAGAAAAGCTTCTTTGACTGCCTGCGGGATTCCAAGAAAGGCCCCATATAACAATTTTGCTTTAAAGACCAAACCTAATTTATCTTCTTCAGTTGCTGTTTTTGCCGCGTAACATACTCCAGACATCGCAAGTAACCCTAAAAATTCTTCTGGCGCGCTGAGGAAATAATCTTTTTTTTCATCCTGCAATACTTCTTTGACAGAAAGCGGATAAATTAAGCGGCGGTTAACTTCTTCATAAATTGCATTACGGACCTCTGGTTCTACGATACCAAGCTTAGAAACCAGGTCATTATAAGCTGGAAGTTCATTTTCGCAACCATATTTTTGATAGAGCCCATACAACCTTTGGGCAATCTCATTTAAATCGTTTTTAATGTTATCTTCTAATGCCATTCTAATATTCACCAAAGAGTTCTTTTTGTGTTTATTTAAATATTTATCCCTAGTTTTAAATGATTTTTAATTTAATTTTTAATTCCCTTTAATCTAACTTTTTATAATCTCTCTTTCTTAAGCAAACGCAACATATATAAATATTTAGGAATTATAGTTTATTATGCCTAATCCGGGAGATAGAATAAAAATAGTTACAAAAAAAGGGGTAGAAGAAGGTATGCTTATGCCCAGTGCAGATAATAATATTGTTCTAATTAAATTAGATAATGGTTATAATACTGGTTTTGAGAAAAAAGAGATTAAAAAAATCATGGTTTTAAAAAAAGGCAAACCTAAAAAACATATTTTTAAAAGTCAGGCCCAAGCAACTAATAAAAACTTACCGCTCATTGCAGTTCTGCATACCGGGGGAACCATTGCTTCCAAAGTTGATTATCGAACCGGCGCAGTTGTTGCCAGTTTTGGTCCGGAAGAATTGGTTGGTATGTTTCCGGAATTAAAAGAAATTGCTAATATTCATTCAGAATTAATTTCTCAAATGTGGTCAGATGATTTAAGGTTTAAACATTTCTCTTTAATTGCTCAAAAAATACAAGAACAGATTAAAAAAGGAGTAAAAGGGATTATTATTGGCATGGGCACGGATAATCTGGCGGTAGCGTCGGCTGCTTTGGCTTTTATAGTCGAGCAGTCTCTAATTCCCATCATTCTGGTTGGCGCGCAACGAAGTTCTGACCGGGGAAGCAGCGATGCCGGAATGAATCTCATTTGCGCTGCGGAATTTATTGCCAAAACCGATTTTGCTGGCGTCGCTATTTGCATGCATGAAAATGAAGAGGACAAAAATTGCTTAATTCTACCCGCCTGCAAGACTTATAAATTACATTCTTCCAGAAGAGACGCCTTTAAAGCGGTCAATGCTGTCGTTTTGGCAACCATAGATTATAAGACCAAAGAAATTAAGTTTAAAGTAAATGATTATTCCAAAAGAGCAGATCAATTAATTCTTAAACCAAACATGGAAGAAAGAGTAGGTCTGTTAAAAATTCATGTTAATATGTTCCCAGAACAATTTGATTTTTTTGCTAAAAATAAATATAAAGGCTTAATTATTGAAGGAACTGGTTTAGGACATACTCCCGGGCAAGTGCCTAATTCAGAATGCACCATTCATAAAAAGATTTATCCGGTTATTAAAAAATTAGTAAATTCCGGCTGTGTAGTCGTAATGACCACTCAATGTTTATTTGGCGGAGTTAATTTAAATGTTTATGACAAAGGCCGAGATCTGTTGAATTTAGGAGTAATTTCCGGAAAAGATATGTTAAGCAATACTGCTTTAGTAAAATTATCCTGGCTGTTAGCTAATTATCCCCGGGAAAAAGTTAAAGAATTAGTGGCAGAAAATCTACGTGGAGAAATTAATAATCAAATTGCTTATCAGGAAAATTTTTACTAATTTTTTTAGGGGTGAGATAATGAATAATTTAAATAATTATAATTTAAGAAATTTAATTTTTAGTTTGGTTGGTTTGATTTGTTTGTCTTTATTTTTGGTTTCTTGCACGCCTGCTGAAAAAGCCTGTTCTGCAGATACTGATTGTGCTCCAGCGCAATGCTGCCACCCCGCTGATGCAGTTAATTTAGCAAATGAACCGGATTGTTCCAATGTTGCCTGTACGATGGAATGTAAGCCCGGAACTCTTGACTGCGGGCAAGGAGAAATAAAATGTTTGTCAGGTAAATGTACCACTATATTAACAGAATAAAATTTAGCAGGATGAAAATTAGCAAGATAAAAATCAACCGAATGAAAAACTCACTAAAAAAGGTTAGTTTTGTAAATTCTCGTATAAAAGATGTAATGAGAGATTTCGTCTTTGGAATGGAAGATGGTTTAGTTTCTAATCTGGGGTTGGTCTTAGGAGTATATATTGGCGGAGGCAATACTTTTGCGA
>CAZKNU010000077.1:0-3807 GCA_964554235.1 uncultured Methanosarcinales archaeon
AAGAAGTGTGGGACGAACTAGTTTCGTGATGCGAACCAGTTTCGGGATAACAGACACAGCCAAATCTACCGATAGCTTTTTATATTAAAAAAGAATGCCTATATTTAGTATAGTAAAAAAAGAGGTGTAATAATGAAAAAAGGCTCGTTAAGCTTATCTATAGAAGTTATTATAATTGTAGTTATTGCTTTTGTTGTTCTGGGCTTAGGCTTAGGTTTTGTTAAAAATACATTTAAGGACATTGGCAGTACCACTAAAGAAGTTCAGGCCAAAATTAAAGAACAAATTCTAGAAGATTTAAGGACTTCCGGTAAAAAACTATCTATTTCTTCACAAATTCAGCTAGAAAGAGGAAAAGAAGTCCTTGAAAATGTAGGTGTAGTTAATATTGGGCTTAGTGAGAAAGCTTTTGGAGTTAATATTGAGTATGTAAAGAAACAAAAGCCCGATGGCAGCACCGTACTTGCTCCGGAAGGAGGAGATGAAATCACTTTCTTTTATAGCGATGCTGTGGATAAGAAATTATCTCCAACTGCGGGGGACGTTATTCCTTTAACTATTTCAGCAAAAAGTTCTGCAGCAGGAAATTATCTGTATAAAGTAAATGTAATCGCTGAATCCACTCCGGGCATTTGTGCACAAGGATTAGAAACTCCTGGCTGTGAATTATATGATACAAGAAGTTTCTTTGTAAGAGTTTCTTAAGGTGATCAAAATGGCTAAAATATTAAGAACTGGAAAGAAAAAGATGACTGAAGATCAGGAATTCCAAATCATGAAGATGGTGTTAGATAAATTTTTATGGCTTGGATTTATAGTAATGGGCTGGGGCATGTATGAATCATTAAGCGAGGCTAGTGTTTTAGCTGGCTTATGGTATATGGTCGCCGGAGCCTTATTATTATTGATATTTATGGTCTTTATCATCAAAGAATACGAAATTTGGAAATAAGCTTCAATCTGTTTTAAAGTTTATTTCTTATTATTGTATTTTATTAATTATCTTTTTATCTAATGGTTAGATTCTCTAAATGTTTATATAACTATTTTAAGTTACTTTCTTTGTGAAACCAGATCTAGATTTAATATTAAGCGGGATTCGCTGGACGCAGACTTTTAAACATCCTTTTAGGGCGACTACTAAAACTGAAATAATTAGAGTAGAAACGCCAATTTATGCGGTGCCCGGGCAACTGGTAAATGGTTCCTTTCAAATTGGAATTTACAACTTTAATGAAGAGTTAATTTATGTGCCAAAAAATTTTGTAACTGCCTACGGAGTTATTTATATTGACAGAGATTTAACCAAGGAATTAATTCGTAAAACTAAACAGCCGGAGAATGATTATTAATATAAGCAAGCGTATTGTTTAGTGCAATAATTTTGCAATTGTTTATAGTCAAAATGCGTTAATTCTTTACACGAAGAAAAGAAAGCCTCGGCTTTTAAGCCGAGGTGAGACGCTTTCCCGCATTTTTATGACACTAACCAACGCATTTCTTTATAATTATTCTAAAAACCTTTAAATACTTATTTTAATACAATTATTTTATATGGAAAAAAAAGGGGTTTTATACCAAAAGACTCAAAATTCCGAACAGAATTTTGTGCCTTTTGTATATACAAAGGGCGTAAATTTTCGAAGAAAATTTAGGTCCTTTGGTATAAATTATTTAGTAGTCTTGGTGATTCTTAGTTTCCTGGTTTTTAGTTTCTTGATTTCTTTATTAATCCATATGAAAGAGCCCAGCTTGACGGGATTTGCCGTTTTTGAATCTGGATCTCAGGATGATTTTAATGAAGGTGCCTATCAGAACATAATCCATAATGGCTCCGCAGCGGTATTGTCTGAGAGCAATATTTTTGGAATTTATACTTCAAAGATTTTTTATTCTGGCGCTGATGCAGCCTGGAATAATTTAACCTGGCAAGGAAGTGAGCCGACAGCATGCGCCGGAATCGTCGATTCCTGCGATTCCCTTTCAGATCAGTTGGCTTGTGAAAACCAGCAAGGATGCGGGTGGAATTCAGCATCTTGTGTAAATTCTAGAAACTGCAGTATATGTAAAAATAAAGGCAACTGCCATAAATGTGGAGATGCCGGCTGTGAATGGGAAAAAGAACAAGAAAATTGCTTAGGGGCATTGAATTGTTCGGTTTATGAAACTGAAAACGATTGTGAAAAATGCGAACTGTGTTCCTGGAGATATGCTTCTTGTTCCGGCGCAGCCGACACCTGCGATTCCATTTCAGACCGGTTGGCTTGTGAAAACCAGCAAGGATGCTGGTGGCAAACAACAAATCTTTCTTTTCAAGTAAGAAATTGTAGCCAAAACGATTGTTCTGATTCTAAGTTTATTGATAAAAATTTAAGTGATTTAAATTTACAATCAAGATATTTTCAATATAAGGTTTCTTTTTTAAGTTCCGCGGCAGGAATGAGCCCAGCAATTAAATCAGTTTCTATCGGTTATGACCTATTATGCGGGGAAAATTGGACAACAGAATTTACTACTTGTGATGTATCCGATCAAAAAATTAAATATTATGCAGATAAAAATTCCTGCAATACGACTAATAATTTGCCAAAAGATAACGGAACTATTGAATCTTGCGACTACTGCATTCCAGAATGGTACGAAATTAACACAACTTGCAAACAAAATGACAAAATAATCGGGAGGTATAATGACAGTAATAACTGTTATGCTAGGACTAATCTAGAATCTGATAATAATCTTCCGGCAAATAATTCTTATGCCTGTGATTACATAGTATCAAGTAAATTTAATGGCACCAATTTTTCAACTGTTAATTTATCAAACATAGCTAATCTCATATTAGAAGTTAGTAATTATGGAAAAATAAATTTCAGCGGAGTTATTAGTATAAATCAGAGCCTTAATTTTGATTCAAATATTAACATATTTAATAATTCAATCTTTATTAATTCAACAGCATTGCCAGAGTTTAATAAATCGGCGGTTTTAACATTATGTAACCTAGCTTTTATAAATCCTATAATCTTAAAGGATGGAAGCGAGTGTCCTGCCTCCATCTGCACAAAAATAAGTTATGAAAACCAAACGATTGTGTTTAAGGTAACCCAATTTTCAACGTATTCGGCTGCTGAAACACCTGCTGAAGAAGCTCCGGAGAGCGGCGGAAGCTCTGGCAGTAGCGGGGGGGGTCGCAGCAGGACTATCTTGGCTAGAGAAGAATCTACAAAAGAAGAAAAAAATGAAGAGATATCAGCTGAAATTCTAGCTGAAGAAGAAAAACCTAAAGAAGCCCAGGCTGAAGGGGCTTTGTTTGATCTAATCTCTGATTTAACTAAATCAGAAATATTTTTTGGAGAGAAACCAACTGCTAAAATTTCTTTACTTAATCTTGGAGTTCCTGGAAAAATAAATGTAAGTTTATATTACTCAATTAGCGATTCAGAAAACAAGACCATTTTAACAGAACAGGAAACAGTGGAAGTAGAAACTCGCATCGAATTTATTAAATTCTTTGAATTACCCCCGAATAGCGGGCCGGGAATGTATAAATTGTTTGTTAAATCAACGTATCCAGGTCAAAAAGAAGAAGCCATTTCAGAAAATTCATTCCAAGTTATAAATGGGCCGGTAAGATTAACAAGATTACAAACAGGGGCTATAGTTGGAGCAATAATAACACTTATAATAGTCTTAATCCTAATTTTATTAAGAAAGACTGCAGGCAGAGAGAAAACAGCCAAAACCAAAAAACGGCACAATTCAATTTCTGAGTGATTTCCGCTTTTTTGGTGATTTTCACGACAT
>CAZKNU010000078.1:0-3669 GCA_964554235.1 uncultured Methanosarcinales archaeon
AAATAGCACTACTTTCACTACGGGAATTCTGTGGGATACTTCTGATGATACCCAAGGCAAGAATGGAGAGTATAACCTAATGGACCAAGAAGACCTAATCTTCATTACAAAAATAAATCCTTTGCAACAAGGCCAGTACGGCATTTACAATTACGAAATTAAAATTCCCGCCCTCTTGCGCAACTACAAACCTGGAAATCCAACCGTTGATTTTTTTATTGACATCGATTCTTGTTCTTCATAAAAAAATTAAGGCTTTTTTAATCTTACACTTTTTCTAAATTTCCTCATCCTAGGCGCGATTAAAAACAAAATTAGGAATATGGCAATTACTAACAATAAGAGCAATATGGGAATTCCAAAAAAGTAGAAGGTTCTTTTATCCATCAATGCGGCCATGCCGACAAGAACTTCTGAAGGCGGCGGGCCAGGTTCAACCACAGTAAAAGATTCCGTCGCAGTCGCAAATGAACTGGCATAAATTACTTTTAATGCGTATAAGTATTGCCCAAAGGTAATATTTTGACTAAGCGGAATGGTCTTTGAGAAAGAGGCTTTATTCCGCAGGGTAACTATTTCTTCTTCCCGGTATATTATATTGTTGTTCATGTCTAAGATCATGTGGATTAAGGTTACATCTGCAGGATAAACTCCTTTAAGATTAAATAAGGTAATGATTGCTTTAAGCTCTTCTCCGGGAAAATAAGTTTTCTTTGGTAAGTCCAGGCTGGCATCAAAAATAACTTCTTTAGATTCTACTTCTAATACAATATTAGCGGTTTTACTTATGCTTCTTAAATCATTTTCAGCAAAGAATATAATTGCTCCAGTATAAATCCCGGACTTAATATTTAAGTAAGGATTAAAAATAAAAGTAACCTCTTGTTCTTGACCTGGCGGCAAAGAAAATTCGCTTGGAGAAACTATAAGTAAAGTTGATAAAGCGGTGGTTGTTTTAATTAACAGATTTGTTTTTCCATCATTTACTACCCTTATTTTTTTTTCTAAACTGTCTCCCTCAGTTAAGGCAATTTTAATTAACTCTTCGCTTAATTCAAACGACATTTCTGGAAGCACTTCTTTTTCAATTCCGCCCGCTCCACCAACAGGAATGGAAACTGGCGTTGGAATGGGTGCTGCGGCTTCGCAATCGCTAAAAAAATAATAAGTAACTGGACTTCCATTAACCGGCACCATCATTTGGTAATCATGTGTTTTACCATCAAAACCGTTTGTATCTAAAGAAATATGGTTAACAAAGACCAACGAATTAGATCCATTCAATAGGCCAAGATCAAAAGTAGTATTACCTAAAGAATTTAAGACTTTAGTATAAGTTGTGGGAACATCTGCAAGGGCAGAAGAACCAACAGTAAAAGTTTTTGCATTTGCAAAAACACGCGTTCCTGACTCCAAATGGCTTGCATTCAGCTGGAGATAATTATCCAGGGTTTCCTTATTGCCAGCAGAAATATCTTCTAAAAGGGCGGAATTAACCGTGCTTGCATAAATTTCTTCCCCAACGCAGGGAAAGGTTACATTAAGCTCGGTTATACCTCCTTTCTGGGCAATGCTAGAAGGTGTTTGACTAAAAGAAGAATCCTCAAAAATTTCTCCGTAGAAGGCTTGCCAGTAGCTGGATTCATCTGTTACAGAAAGATTAACTTCTTCCACCTCCCCCGAATTTGAAACTGTAGATGTTGCCCCCCCAGTGATATTACTAATGGGCATGATAAGCATAAAGAAAAAAATTAGCAAGAAGAAAACAAGCAGAAGAAACAAGATAATATAATTTATATTTTTTAATATTATCTCTTTTAATATTGTTTTTTTTAACAATTCCGCCTTACCTCTTCTTTCTTATTGATATTATTAGCTTTATCACGATCAAAACAATGATAATTAAGACCCAAGGTTTATAATTAAACTTTTTAAACGCAAAATCAAATTCTTTCATCATCACTTTTAATAAAATGCCTTTCCTTTCTCCGTATCGAACCCGCGCTTTTATAACTGGATTGTCTTCGATATCAACTTCTTCCAGAACCGCTTTTATCTTAAAAATTTCCTCCTGCCCAGGCTTAATTTTTTGCGGTTCGGCACCTAAAGTAACTTTCTCTCCAGCAATGATTATATCAACAATCTCAGCATCAGCATAGACTTCTTTCTCGCCTTCATTTTTCACAACTAGTTCAAATCTCTTTGTTTCCTTGTTGTAAACGACGCTTTTAATAGCTATTCTTGATGAATCCCCAATGGTAACAACATCTAAATCCAAGGTCTTCGCTAATAGTTTTGTTAGTGAATTGGTGCTTTCTCCAAAAAGAATCTTGCTCTCAACTGTTAGATCTTTATCAAGATAAAGCGTCAAGTCAAGGCTGTAAAGCAAAGTTAAAGTGTCGCCTTCATTTAGGAAGAAAGCCTCTTCATCACCAACTTCGGCAATAAGAGTCTCGTCTGCTTTAATTTGATGCGAAAGAGCTTGAGCATAAGTATAAACCCCCCCCGTATTTTCATAAGTCACTTCAAGCTGCTTTGAAAGAGTATTGTATCGTACAGAAATAATGTTAATCTCGGGATGGTATGCCGGCAACGGAAACACATCTAAGGCATAGAGCTGCGAATTCCTTCCCTGCCCATATTTAAGAAGTATTTTTATTCCCGTGTCTTCCCTGATTCTTTTGGCGTTGGCAAATAGGTTGTACCCAATAACAATCCCGGTTCTTATATCAGAATCTTGGATAAAATCTATAACTGGTTGGGGAACATTGCTTGTTCCAACAAAAAGGACAGGAAATTCATTATTAAAAAAACCCAATTCTAGAACTTCTCCATCTGTAAGCAAGATCTGTTTTGTTGGCTTTTTATCAAGAAAGGCCTTTACGATTTCAATATTGTCTTTGTACCGGTCGCCTTTATTTATGATTAAAGGATTTAGAACACTAAGTTCTCCTTTTACTTCCCTATCGAGATGGCCGTAAAGGAGAATATTATCTGTCCGAGTCGACAGAAAAGAAAAGAGGTCATCCACATTTTCCGTACCTGCAAAAAGAACAACAGAATTGGTAAGTAAGGCATAGGGAGCTACTGAGAGAGCATCGTAGCCCCAACCACTATCGACTACTATAAAATTAGTAATGCCCTTCTCGGCGGCGATTCTCTTTGCAAATTCTAAGTTAGTTTTCTGTGCATCCAGAGACAGAAATTTTTCCACTTTAAAGCCTCTCCTTTCAAGCTGAGACTGATAACCTAAAACAAAAGGTTTTTCCGATTCAATTAGCAATATTTCTGCCGCAGCCGGATTAAGAACCTCTTCAATGAGCTGTACCCCCTGCGTTTCCTCGGCAACATAGTGAACCTCCAACCCGCTTAATTTGGCGTAAACTACGCCAGTGTATACATCATGCCAATCGTGGGAATTAATGACTACCTGGCCAACAGCACTGGCAAAAGGCAGAAATAATAAGAATTGCACTAAGACCAATAGCAATAAATACCTTTTCATAAATTTTCTTTAAGGTGTTTGTTTTATAAGATTTTGTTGCTTTCATTATATAAAATACATTTATTGCTTTAAAGAACGAGTTTAAAGAAAAAAGTTTATTTTTATTTTCTTCTTTTAGCTTTCTTGGATTTAACTTTATGCTTAGATAACTTAATTAGTTTTTT
>CAZKNU010000079.1:0-3655 GCA_964554235.1 uncultured Methanosarcinales archaeon
GCGGACTTTCCTGATGCAAGAATTTTGTTCCCGCACCTGCGCTTTCTCACCACTACTACCAAAGTATATACTCAAGAACACACTTTATAAACTTTGCTATGATTTAATAATACTAACTCAATGAATGATGGATAGGCCAATATGTGCACAGAGAAGCAACGACTTCTCTGGCATGCCAAAGGGATAGTTTTCCATTTGAGCATTTCCGAAGCTAAGCTACTGCTTTGCACCTTGTTAAGGAACGAAAAATCTTCACTTATTTCTTTCCAAAATACAGTAATTTTATCAGCAGATTTTTCGCTGAGGAAACGGCAAGCGGTCATTTATTTGTTAAGGTAAAAAGTATCTCTCACAATAAAAAGTTTTATATAGCATCTCTCATTAAGGAAAGGTAATGGTTAAACCGGATTTTTTAAATGGATATGTCGAGCGTGAACGAGGTTTTTTTTATAATGACAATACATAGATGGTTTACGACCGTGAAACAGGGAGACATCGTTACGATCCAAAAGACACAATGAGAATAAACACAAAAGGACTTCTTCGTGTACAAAACGATTTTCCTCCAAAGACGCATGTTACTTTTGAATTTCTGGTTGAAAATGCGATAGAAAAAGGAAATTCTGATGCTAAAAGTATTTATTATTTAGATCAAGCTGATAGGGTTCAAGTTCAAATATATTTTAAGAGGATTATTAAAGCAACTGCTATCCTTTTTTTCAAGCCGGTTCGTGCTAGAGGGGTATTTAAAAAGTTGTGGAAAGTTCAGGTAGAAATTGAAGCAAGTACCATTAGTCCAAAATGGAAAGATATTTTAATCAAATTAGCTGAACATAGGAAATTTTTGTTTGCATTTAATGAAATGGAATTAGTTCCTAAACAGTTCTACTGGACACCAGTCCGGAGTTAACCATTTGGATTTTCTACGATTAAATATGCCCTTTTTAAGAATGTATTTTTTGAAGTCTTTACCCGGCTATTTATTCGTAAACTCCCACAGAAATTTTAAAGTCAACCGTAACGGGAGAATGGTCTGATAAAGGTTCTCCTTTTTCGTTAATAAAATTAGCTGGCAGGTGCCAATTGGTGGGTTCAAGATGAACCCAGGGAGAGCTTTTATACAGTACTTTATCCAGAAGGTATGGTTCTGGACAGTCTAAGGCGGCGCAACTGTCTTGAAGCCCCCCCTCTAGAAGTAATTTTTCAAAGAGATATTGTTCAGAGAGGCCTAAGTTAGTGTCTCCGGCAACAATTACCGCTTTATAGGGCGAACGGAGCTTGAGCAGAGCAATAAACTGCTCGATTTGTGCTTCCCGCGCAGAAGTGTCTGCCGGCGAATCTCCCGCATCTAGGTGTAAATTATAAATATCGATCCAAACCCCCGGCATAACTTCATATTCGGCCACGGTGAACCCTTTAGGAGTAAGGCAATCTCTGCCGTCATTCGATAAACCATGGCATTTGTACCACTGCTGACTGTAAGTTCTTTCAATAGGAACTACTGACAAGCTGCTTAAACCGCTCTTATTTTCAGTTTGTTCTTCTCCTGGAGGAAGTTCTGGAAGGTGGAAGGGATGTTCGGTTTCCTTAAACAAACCATATTCGGGGATAAAATTTTCCTGGATGAGAACGATATCATAAGCATTTAATAAAGAGCTAATTTTAGGAAGATTCTGCTGCGGATTAACCTTTGAAAATTGCTGGGGCAGGCCGGCAACATTATAGGTCAACACGGAAAGTTCCGTTCCTTGGCAGCCTGCTGGAAGAGCAACTAAAGAACTCATGCTTAAAATTAATTCCAGTGAGTGCAATCTTTTCATATACAACCGATAAAAACATATAACTTTATTATTTAAATCTTTATGGGTATTTTAGACTATTATACCTAGTAGTATGGTGAATTTTCACCTTACCACCTCTACTTTCAGCAGCAGACTTTCCATACCTTCTTTATGCCCCGCGCCAACTACCACTAGAATTTTCTTATTCGGATTTTCCCGCAGAATTTTAATTAATTTTTTTACCATAAATTTGTTGCGGTCTTCAATTAAAGTTTTATAAATACTAGGATAGCTTCTTTTTATTTCTTCCATCATTTTAGAGATTACTTCTTTTTCAGGCACTTTATGCAAATCAAACTGATCAAAACCCATTTTTTTCATTTGTTTATCCAGAGAGAGGATTCCTTTAATGAAATCAACCACAAACCGGCCTTTTTCTTTCCAGGTGAGCTCTTTAGAAAGATTTTTTAAAGTAACATTGATAGGCTGGTCAATAAAAAAAACTTTAAGATTTTTTTGGCGAGCTAATTTTAAAGCCGTCATCATTTCTGAGCCGGGAGCCACCCCGACCATTTTTCCCAGTTTTTGCTGCAAATACTGTCCAACTCTGGCAAAAAGATACCCTTTTACTCCCATTTTAAAAATTTCAGTAAGTGGTGTGGATTTTTTTTGTTTCTGCATCAATGCAGCCGCTCGGGAAGAATCCAATTCTAAAGCAAGTATTTCTGGCTTATCTTCTTCAAAAGCAGTTTTAATTTCATTGATGCTTTGTTTAGCAATATGCGAAGTGCCAATTATTTTAATACCCATAATTTTAACGATTATTTTTAGGCATATAAATATTCTGTTTTTCAAAAATAAAGCGTGATTGGCAGCCCTAGATGAAAATAAAATCTGTTGCATTATAGAGCCGACAACAGAAAAGTATTTAAACTGAGGTAAATTTAAGAAAGTTACGCTTTGAGGTGGTCTCTATGCTAAAAATGAAAAAAATTTCCGAAACCTATGATTTAAGAGTTTTTACCGACTCCGGAGATTACTTTGGGGATATTGAAGATACCATTGTCCAAGGTAATAAAGTATCCGGATGGAAAATAAGAGCAACTAAAAATTCGTTCTTAAGTAAAGTGCTGGGAAGCGCAAAAGGGGTTATTGTGCCTCACCAATTTGTGAAAGCAATCGGCGATGTTTTAATAATTTCCAAGAATGCAGCTCCAGGCGGCAGCGTCGAGGAAAGTGAAGAATAAATATGAATATACAGAAATATTACCAAGACTTGCTGCATTACCATTACATTCAAGGCGAATTTGAAGAATTGGATTATTTGATAGCTGCTTAATTTTTCTTTTAAGATTTGTTTTTTTATTGTTTTTATTTAGTATTTTTATTCGATATTAAAGATAGAGTTAATCCTATCCAAAACCATAAAAAATAAAAAAAAATTTAGAAAAAGTTTTAATTGCTAATTTAGGTAACCTGTACCCAAAGAAGCGTAGTTTTTGGCAACATCCGTTCCTTCATCTGAAGACCCATAGGTTGATCTTATCCTTTCTTCAACACCATCCTGAAATTGGTGGGGAAAACTAGTGGTGGTTGGTTCGTCCAGCCCATCAGAAAAGGATTCGGCATCCACTTCCTCGTCTTCAATCTCACTTTCCAAGGAAAAATCCGTTGGTTCACCCAAATTTAAAATTTTTAAAAGAGCACTACTTACTTGCTCATCATTCATGTTATATTTAAACCCCCAGCTGCGTAGCAAAAAGCAGCCTTAAGTAGTCTTAAATAAAACCTATTTATAAACTTTTCCAGTCTAATTTAATCTTGTGCTATCCCGTTATTAGTTCGCATATAATACCTCACTTTGGTGAGGTTAT
>CAZKNU010000080.1:0-3551 GCA_964554235.1 uncultured Methanosarcinales archaeon
ATTATTTCTTGCTTTCTCTATAAGTTTTTTAGTACGAGAATAGTTTTTATTTATTTTTACTACTTTTTAGGGAAAATCTTTAAAAAGGAGGAGTTTTTCCAGCTAAAAATGTACGAAGAAAAAATAGCCAACGCTTTATTTAGGTTATTGAAAAGGGTTGAAGAAGGGGCTAAAAGGAGAGTTTCCTCCGAATGCGCTGCTTCAGAGCCTTTAACAACTTCTATTGGCGGAATTCTTACTGCCGTCACTAATGATCATGATAATAATTTTGGTTATTGGCGGGGTTTGGGAATGGAAAAAGCCACCTTATTTCACATAGATGCCCACCCAGATATGTCTTCTGGCGCTAAATATAATGGCCCTTTAACTTTAGGGAATTGTTCTGATTTTGGCATTGCCAATTTCATTTGCCCGGCCGTATATCACGACATTGTTGATTCCATTTATTGGCTGAATCCACATTCTCATTTGAGAAGGTTGCAGGATTTAGGCACGGTAAGAAGCGAATTTGGCCGAAAGAAGTTAAAAGCGCAAATAGAGGAGAAGCAGACTGGCCTGCCGGTATACGCTTGGGTAACCGATACCCACCATGAGTCGATGGATTTAGTTTATGGATATGGAAAAATTATTACTCCTCAAAAAATTTACCATCCTGCGAACCTGCCGTTAATTATGGATATTGATTTGGACGCTTTTTGCTGTCATAAAGGTGTTTATTACGCTCCTATTTCTTACAATGGAACATTCGGCTTTGAGCAGCGGGTTGAAGATGCAATTAATGTGCTTAGAACGTTGCCAAGACCGGATTTAATCACCATTACCCGTTCTCAAGGAGATTATTATGAAGATTGTTTTGTTCCTCCAAATAAAGTAGATCGAGTGCAGGATTGTTTAATAGAAAATCTCAGAAGAATTTATTCAAAATGAAATCAACTAAAATTGCCGGCATTCCGGCAGGAATTGTAAACAACCACAATGAAGTGTTGTATTACTGGATAAAATCGAAAATTAAAGGCGCAACCTTGTTCAGGGCTGACGCCCACGACGATATGAGTGATGGGAGTGATTACGAAAAGAAGTTAACCCTAAAAAGTTATCTTCATTGTGACATAGCTGATTTCAATTGCCCGGCAGTATGTCATGGTATTATTAATTCAATCTATTGGCTGAATCCCCATTCCAAATCAAGAAAATTACAAGATTTGGGAACGGTCAGGAATGAAAATGGCAGAAGAAAAATCGGTGTGGCCTTAGAACCCTCCTCCTCTTTCATCCCGTATTGTGATGACGTGCCTTGGCGGATTTATGAGTGGCGCTGCTCTTCCCGACGCAGTAATGAGAAGAAAAAGCTAAGCTTATATTACGGAAAAGTAATTTCTCCAAAAGATATTAAAATTCCAACAGCCAGCCCCTTAATCGCTGATTTTGACCTGGATGCTTTTTGCACTCATGCAACCTCGTCAATAAATTATCTTAGTCAATCTAGTCGATCTTATCTTAATCAACCAAATTATGATGGCATTTCTGGTTTTGAAAAAAGAATCACAGAAACAACTGCTTTGTTACAGCATTTACAGAAGCCTGACTTAATTACTATTGCCCAATCGCTTGGCAACACCTCCAGTGATGATGGGTACGGTTGTTATGTTCCCCACAAAATGGCCGATCAAGTGCAGGAATGTTTGATTGAAAAGTTAAAACAAATTTACTAGGTTGCTTATGGAACTCACCCCGGAAATCAAAGCGCAATTAGCTGAGCAAAAGAAACAATGTGTTTTCTGTAAATTAATCTCCGGAGAGATGCCTAATGCGCACCTTGTTTTTCAAGACGATAAAACTGCGGCTTTATTAGATATTTATCCGGCAGTTAAAGGGCATGCGGTCTATTTGTTAAAAGAGCATTATCCTATGCCGGCATATATTCCAGGGGAAGAGTTTAAGCGCAAATTAGCGGTAATTCCGGCATTGAGCAAAGCCATCAAGTCCGGAATGGTTAAGACGGGAATCAATATTTTTATCGCCATTGGCAGCGCTGCCGGACAGCAATCATATCATTTTCTGGCCCATTTTCTTCCCCGGGAAGAAAACGACGGTTTTTTTAATTTTTTATTCCCTAAAAAAGGACCTGTGCTGGCAGAAGGAGAAGTAAATCTGCTGGCAAAGAATATTTCTGCAATGATGAACAATTATTTTGTTAAAAATCCCGCTTCCTGGCACGCAGGAAAAGGAAATATTCCATCTTTTCTTACGGAAATTTATGAAAATTCAAAAGTGATTTACGAAGACGAAAAAATCCTTTGTGTTGTGCCCTTGAAAAGCATGGCAAAAGGACATTTAATTATTTACAGTAAAATAGAAGAAAAGTATGTTGAACATCTTTCTCAAGATGATTCAGCACATTTGTTTTTTGCTGCTTCCTTAGCTTCGACGGCCGTCTTTGAGCTTTTTAAAGCGCATGGGACCAACCTTATCTTAAAATCCGGCGAATGCGATGACAATCCCCGGGGAAAGTTAGAAATTCATGTTTTTCCCCGCTGGCAGGACGATCCTTTGCAGGAGTTAATGTGGAAACCCAAACAGCCCGGTTATGATTTAGGCAGCATCGCCAAGAAAATTAAAGAGGAGACTTGGAAGGTTAAGTATTTAGAAGATAAATTCATAAAAGAGAAAGTTGCTTGCAAAAAAACTGGGTGTTTAAATCAACCTAAGTTTACAGTTCAGGTTGCGGGAGACGAAATCAGGCTAGCTATAGAATCGATTAAAAATAGTTGAACAAAGCTATAGTTAAACAAAGCATATCGGGTCCCGTGTTGAGCGACGGTGAGCGGAACGCAGTAAAGTGAAAGCGCCCCCTAAGTTGCAAAAACTTTTTATTTAGAAGCTTGGGCAACCCATCTTCCGCGACTATCTAAATTTAATTGTAAATCTCTAAACTTTGAAAACAATTTTTGAGCCTCTGCTTTTGTATAGAAACTATGGGGCAGTCCTTTTTCTGGACCTGATAATGGAACAAAAGTGCCTTCAGCTATTTCCTCGTAATCTTTGAAAGTATTCCATTTTTTGCTGCTTTCAAAATCCGGCACAGTGATAAAAATTTTTCCATTTTCTACGATTGCCTCATAAATCCTATTAATCAAATTTTGAACTTGTTCTTTTGTTCCATGATGAATTGTAGAAATAGAAATGACCAAATCATATTTATTTTTTGGTATTTCAAATTCAAACATGTTTACGCAAAGAACTATAGAATCATCGCCTAGCGTTTTTTTGGTCATTTCGACTGAGGTTTCACTGGAATCTATTCCATCGGTTTTGAAGCCACCAGCCCGTAAAATTTTTAAATACTTTCCAGTTCCGCACCCGATATCTAAAACAAATCTAAGTTCAAAATTTGATTGGCTCAAAAATTCTTTAAATAACGGATGAATTTCCTCAGAAAGAGTTGCCCAAGCTTTGCCACCTTTCTGATAATTCTTGTAAATGTTGTCCCAGATCGTCATAAGTGTAACATTTCTTCATAGGTTAAAAAGTTTTTGCAATTTCGCACAACT
>CAZKNU010000081.1:0-3404 GCA_964554235.1 uncultured Methanosarcinales archaeon
ATGAACCCCCAAATATCCGAACTGCTAAAAATCAGCAAAAAAGTAATTGTAGATTGTGCTTTGCCAAATGGAGCAATTGTTGCGGCAAATTCTGCTAAAGCTTACTTTCCTAAAGATGTGAAAAATTACCGTTTTGTCTGGCCCCGAGACGCATTGTATATCTGTATGGCTGCAAATATCTTGGGATTAAACATTGAAGAAAAATTTTTCCAGTGGTGCATGAAAGCAGAAGGCTGGAAACAAACCGGCTTGTTTTATGAAAAATATTTTGTTAACGGTAAGAAAGCAAGAAATCATTTTCAGCCGGATCAAACTGGAAGTGTTTTGATGGCTTTATTTAATTATTATAATGGAAATAAAAATCAAAATAATGATAACCAGAATAAAAATAATAAAAGTACTAATCAAAATAAAAAAAATAGTAAAAACTTTGACGAATTAATCAAAAAATCTGCAGATGGTTTGTGCAAAGTTTGGGATAAAGAGCATTTTAAAATCGTCACCCAGGACCTATGGGAAGAAAGGCTTGGTTTCCCGGATTTAAAAGAAAATTTTACTTATTCATTGGCCATCTGTAGTAGAGGATTATTTTGCGCAAATGAATTGCTGCCCAATCCAAAATGGTTAAAAACAGCCCAGGAAATGAAAACAGTTTTATTAAATAATTTTAAAAACCAAAATTATTTTTATCGTTCTGCTGGAAAGATGAATGACCCAAGAATAGATGCTTCACTATTGGGATTAGTCTGGCCTTCACGAATGATTAAAGCCGACGGTAAACGAATGAAAAAAACCGTACAACTTATTGAAGAAAAGTTGGTAAAGAATTCTGGTCTTTATCGTTATGAGTATGATGATTATGACGGTTGGATGTATAAAAATAATACTTCAAATGAAATGCAAAGAAAAAAAGGTGCCGGTTATTGGCCGATTCTTAATTTTTGGATGACTATTTACTATTTGGAAAAAAATAGTGGAAGCAATGATAATCGGAAAACCGCTTTAAAATATTATCATAAAGTATTAAGTGATTTAAAAATAAGGAATAAAACTTTTATTCCCGAACAGATTTTTAACAATAATACTCAAGTTTCTGTATCTCCACTGTGCTGGTCGCATGCGATGTTTGTGATTGCTTCTAAGAAATTGAGGTATGTTTGAGAAAAACGATTAAGAAAATATGCGAGGGACGTGACTTTCGACCCAAATAATTGGTCTTCGAACACGCGAACCCACTAAGGGACCACCCTTTTGCAGTATTTCTTCCTCAAGGTGGCGGATTAAGTCGGATATTTATCCTTTGACCGCTCTCCCACCCTCGCACAAGCCAATCGATAAACGTTTTCTTTAAAAAGTTTTTTGCTTAAAAACAAGACTTTATCAGAATATAAGTAGTTTACTAAAGAAAACTATTTAAATGACCTTCTCTTTAAATAAGAAATAAAATAGTTAATAAATTTAAAAAAACGATAATGAATTAATAACAGAATTTAGTAATTAATTAAATAATATTAAACAATAAAGGGGCGAAAAGCATGGAAATTCGTAATTCAAGAACTTGTGAAAAATGTGGTGTCTCTAGTCCTTTAGATAAAGTTAAGCTTTTTCCTAAGAACAAAGAAAGTAATTGGCTGGTTTGTGAAGAGTGCTGTGAAAAATTAAGAATTGCTGCTGAAAAATTAAAAACAGGTATTGAAGGACACAGAAATATCCCTGTGTTTAAGAGAGAACCCATCCGCAATGTTGTTAAAGTAAACGAAGAAACACCTAAAGCAAAACCAAAAGAAGAAAAAAAATCAGAATTGGATTGTCAAACTGTGTTTTGTTCCCGCTGCAAATATAAATTTAAAATAGACGTGCGGAGAGCAGATGTATGTTACCGAGTCTTCTGCCCTTTTTGCGGCAAGGATGACCGGCTGATAAAATAAACCATAAAAACGTATAAAAAATAAATTGCCAAAAGATTACTGGTAAAAGGTAACTAAAAGAGGCTGCAAGATGTTATATATTCATAAGCTTTCCGATTTGAACCAGAGAACTGCCGATACCGAAAGCGTTTATCTCATTCGGGAAATGAAACAAAAATTGGCTTTTCCTTTTTCAGCTGTGAAAATACAGGAATTTCTTGAAGATTACAATCTGTCAGAATCGGATCTTACGGCCATGGAAAATTCCTTGCAGCTGATCGAACCGACCCTTCTTAAAATTGAAACTTTGCTAAAAGAAAACGATCCGCTTTATGAATCAACCAATCTGCAAAGAAGCATTCAAATATTAACGGGTGTGCCGGCATATCTTTCTAAAAATTTAATTTATGGCAAAGAGCGCTTTCTGGAACAGAAAAAATTCATTGAAGAATTTACCAGTTTATTAAACGCTATCCCGCGCCTGCAGACTCAGGAAGAAAAAATTGCCGCTAATGAAAAAATTAGCAAAATGTTTGAAATTCTTTTGCGCAATCAAGAATTCTGTTTTAAGTTTACAGATGTTATTCATGAAGGCCACGTTAGTAATGTAGGGGGATTAAGAGAAAGCATGATTAAAGGTTATTTATTCCATTTTACCTTGGAAGAAGAATTAAACAAAACTGATTTCAGCCGGGTTAAATTGAGAATCCCTCCCGATAAACGGCAGGAAGTGGAACAGATTGAAGAAGATATTGCTACTATTTACCACGGAGTAAAAAGAGCTTATGAGCTCAATAAGCGAATGGTGGATTTAGCCGTTATGCTTTATTCTTTGGTAAAAATGGTGCATACACGGTAAAAAATTTAAATTATTTTTTTGATTACTTTCTTAAACTTTATTTTAATTTTGCTTTTTTTCTTTTAAATTTTTACTTTGCTTACAAATTCGTTTTTATCAATAAAAAATCTCCACTGCAATTATCAC
Organism: uncultured Methanosarcinales archaeon; assembly: GCA_964554235.1. GTDB lineage: Archaea > Nanobdellota > Nanobdellia > Woesearchaeales > GW2011-AR9 > JBBSWB01. Next base: position 2,893 of record CAZKNU010000081.1, read on the forward strand.
GAAAATCAGATTTACTAATCTTTCTTGTTTTAGGGTCTCTTAGGATGAAAGTCTCTAATGGTTTAGGGCGATAGGTATGAAACAATAATTCCTGCTGAAGCTGTTTGATATTTTTGTCAGGATTAGCCTCAAATTCAATAACGTAGGGTTTAAGCGTCTTGCCTTTTCTTGCTTTCTTGAATGCAAGTTCAAGATTTTCATAAGAGCAAAGTTCTGAGTACAAATTCATGAAGAAGAAAAGTTGTCCCAGCTTTAAGAGTGTGGCTATTCCGACCAGACGCCCGTTATTGTTGTTGAGATTGTTGTTGCCATTAGCATTTGAATTGTTGTCAGTTCTATTGGCAACCCAAGACCGCCTGGAGTAGCCCTCCTGTCTTTTGAAAGCACAAGAAATGTGAAAATAATCACATTTCTGTGCTGAAATGAAGTAGTTTCTTCATTTCATGCACCGCCACTTCATTGCTGTCGTGGCTGAATTTTATAACAGTATTACTGCCATGACAAGAGAGCAT
>CAZKNU010000082.1:0-1329 GCA_964554235.1 uncultured Methanosarcinales archaeon
TTAGTTGCGGGGTGGTTGCAATGTATAAGATTCCTTTACCTGAAATAAAAGAAAAAATTATTGCCGGCGGCAAAATTGATGCAGAAGAATTAGAAGCTAAAATCAGGGCAAAAATAAATGACCTTTCCGGATTAATTAGCGAGGAAGGCGCAGCCCATATCATTGCCAATGAGTTAGGCATTGGGTTAATCAATTTAAACAAAAGCAAGCTTAAAATAAAAGAAATTTATGCCGGAATGCGCAATCTTTCTACGGTCGGAAAAGTCGTCCAGAAATACGATGTGCGCGAATTTTCGAAAGGAGATAGTTTAGGCAAGGTTTGTTCTTTAGTTCTTGGCGATGAAACCGGAACCATTAGGGTAGTATTCTGGAATGATCAGGTGGATTTGCTTAAAAAAGTGAATAAAGGGGATATCCTCTTAATTACTGAAGCTTATGTGCGGGAAAATAACGATAAGATTGAAATTCATTTAGGCAACAGCGGAGAAATCAAAGTCAATCCTCCGGGAGAAAGCATTAGTTCAGTTAGAGAAAGTGCTTCTTACGAAAGAAAAAAAATTGAAGAGCTGCATGATGGGGAAGATAGCGCTGAAATTATGGGGACCATAGTACAAGTATTTGATCCCCGTTTTTTTTATGTTTGTTCATCCTGCAATAAAAAAGTAGTGGAAACAGAAGAGGGTTTCCGCTGCAATGAGCATGGGCAGGCTGCTCCGCTGCTGTCTTATGTCATGAATATTGTTTTAGATGACGGAACGGGAAATATTCGCGGAGTGCTCTGGAAAAACCAAACCAACCATCTGCTGGAGAAAACCGAAGCAGAAGTTAATGCTTACAAGGATAATTTAGCTGCCTTTGAAGAAATTAAAAATGATTTATTAGGAGAACAGTTTAAGTTCATGGGGCGGGTGAAGAAGAACGAGATGTTTAACCGCTTGGAATTTAATGTTCAGCTGGTCAATAAAGCCAAGCCCGAAGAAGAAATTGCCCGATTGGAAAAGGTTGAATAAAGAAGTAAGAAAATGAAATAGTGGATGTTGTGTTACTAACATTTTCCAAAAATATTTTAAGAACCAACTTTTATTCTAATTCATTTTAACATCAAAACCTTGTTAAATAAAATTAAAAGAAAGCATAAGCTTAACTCATTTCTAAAGTGACATCTTCCAAATGAGCATGGCACTGTTTGCAATATAAGTCGTATCCACTTCTGCCGGCGAGCGGCATTCCTAATTCTATGGAAGTATCATCTTCAATGTTTGGAGAACCAACCACCACAGTATTACAAGATTTACATTCGTAAGCTAAATTCTTTAAGACCCGACCATA
>CAZKNU010000082.1:1429-3346 GCA_964554235.1 uncultured Methanosarcinales archaeon
ACCATAAACTTTGTAAGTTTCAGTATCTTTTGTAACTCCTATTTCCGGTAAGTTTCCTTGTTTAGGAAATAGTTTCTTAAGTTCTTCTACAGAAACGACTCTACCTTCTAAATTTGTGGCAATCCATCGACGCCTTTCTTCGTCTGCCGGTTTACTAGGTGGTAACATCTTTTTACTAGAACCCTAACCACTATTTAATGTTTTTGGAATTATGTATTAGTGGTTAAAATAACAGTTCTCTTGAAAAGAGCTTGGCTCGTCGTAAATCAACATCTCTGTTTAACAAGTTTAAGCGTTTTTTTCTCAAATATCTTACAAGATCCCCTAAAAATTAATTAACTTCAGCATTTTATTCTCTTTATGGTCCTTTTTTACACTCATCTCTTAATCGGAATCATTGTTTTTCTATTAACTAAGGATTTATTTTCGGGAGGAAGCCAGCTGGTTTTTTTCTTTGTGCTTTTATTAGGCAGTCTCTTGCCGGATATTGATGAGCAAAGGAGCCGAATTAACCAATGGAGCGGGTTAATAGGAAAAGTAATTGCTTTTTTTGCTAAACACCGGGGCTTTTTTCATTCGCTGTTGTTTTTTGTGCTTTCTTTTGTACTAGTAGATTTCTTTTGGAATTTTTATTATGCGACCGCCTTATTTTTAGGTTATCTGGCCCATTTAATTGGCGATGGAATCACCCGCAGAGGCGTGTATGTATTTTATCCTTTTTCTGCTTTTAAACTAAAAGGACCATTAAAAGTAGGGGGGGTAATGGAAATAATGGCGTGGTTAATACTAGCATTGTTAATTTTGAAAGAATTCATTTAACAACTGATTAAGTCAATTTTCTCAATTCTTCTTCTAATTCTTTTAAAGCTAATTTTTTGCTGTAAGAAGTTCTCAAAAATGTATTGTTGGGATTAATAATCTTTAAAAAGAGCAATATAATGATATTAGTAGGGTGATATGTGTGTATTATATGTTTACGTTTGAAGTTGCAAAAATAAATTTTCCAGATAAAAATTCTGTAGAACAATTAGTCAATAATTTTCCAAATATTAGTTATGATATCAAAAGCTATCGTGACAGCGACTGGTGCATTGATCGTTGGGAAATTTATTTAGGAAGCAACAGTATATCAGAATTAGAACGGATTACTAGCCAATTGGTTACAAATCCAGAAGTTAAACCAATTGCTTTCGAAAGAGGTTCATTTAATATAAAACTTCTAAACAAAGAACCAATCGATTTATCAAATGCTGATTATCGCTTTTGAGAATTACACACAGCGCTCTTGTTTCTAGCATTTAATTTACTAATTTTAAAGTAATTCTGGTAGGGGCAAATTTAAGAATTAAGGTGAGTAATAATTAAGCTTAACGATGTTAAGTGAGGTGAGGGCGAAGCCCGAAAGTGCAACGCCCCGACGAGCGAAGCGAGGAGAGTTGCGGAGGGGTCGCCGTTATTATTTATGTCTTTTCAAGTATTCATCAATCGTTTTTTTAGAATAAGGTTCAACAGGCAATTTTAATGATTCTTTCAGAGTTGCCCAAATAAATTCTTGTCCCTCAGAATTAAGTTTAACTTCTGTTGAATCTGTTTTGCAGGCAAAATCAAAGAAGATAAAATGTTTTTTCTTCCAAAATTCTTCGCCATAAACAAACTCTTGGAAGCAGATGAATTCTATATCATAAATATCTAATCCAGTTTCTTCTTTGATTTCTCTTTTTAGGGCATCTTCAATTTTTTCGCCTAATTCAACATGCCCACCAGGAATTACATATTTATCTTTCCATTTGTGAGATTTCATTAAGAAGATTTTGCCTGCCGGATTGAAAATTAATGCACCACAAGTTGGTTCTGGATATTGTTGTTCTGTCATAATCATTGATTATTTGATGAAAGTTATAAATATATCGAAAGACG
>CAZKNU010000083.1:0-3329 GCA_964554235.1 uncultured Methanosarcinales archaeon
ACTACGGCCCCGATAAGAACATAAATCTAGAAACAGTTTAATAATTTTGCTATTTTGTGATACCCATTAAAAAGTTCAGCGCCGCTCGCCAAGCCGCTTTCCAGGCGCTACTTCGCCGATAAATAACTTTTTTTCCCAAAGAAAGCGACCAATAATTCCATGCAGAGCAAAAGCAGTTCTTGGCTCGCCTCTTGGCGCTGCTGAACTTTTTAGTAAAACTTTTTCTATCCGACTACTTCCCCCACAATGCTTCTCAGCATATGGTCTACAACTTTCACAGAAATCTTTTTCTTTAAAGGCAATCTGCCTTTTATACCAATTATTAATGGATAAGTTCCATATTGCCTGCAAAAAGTAGTTTTGCCGTCATACATTTCCGTGTAAACATTATGAAGAACCGTTCCTTTAGGCACTAATCTTTTCAACATTTCAAAATCAATCTTTTGCCGGATTTCATTTCTCCATTTCCAATAATATTTATTATTCTTCCTTAGAAATTTATTTCCGCCGTGTTTCTCCAGGTAAGTTCCGGGAAGGATGGCAACCTGCCTGATATTAATTCTTCTAATTAACAGTTTTTCATCAAGTATTTTTTGTAATGCTTCCATATTTTTCTGGTGGGTTTCTTTATTTTCCTCCAGCAGTCCAAAGATAAGATTAATCCCGGGAAGAAATTTAGGTAAACCCTTTTCTCCTCTTGCAGCACCATATGTGTTTATAATTTTAATAGCTTTTAATGCCGTTTCTGGGGCAGTATTTAATAAGTTGGCTTTGATTACTTTTTCATCAAAACTTTCTATGCCTAAGGCAGCAACATTGCCGGGTGTGCAGTATTCAACAATAGCTTTAGTAATCTCTTCTCCCGATTTTGAAATAACCGAATTGGGATTGACATTATCAATATGTAAGGTTTCTATTTCTGGGCACAATTTGCGGATTTCTTTAAGCATTTCTATGGGTTGGTCAGCAGCATAAAAGTCAGCTTGTTTTCCCAATCGGAAATGTCTTGCTCCGGCATCATAAAAAGTTTTTATTTCTTTAATCACGGCTGCTTTCTTTCGATTTAAGAAACAGCTTTTTATCGGTTCGGTACAGAAACTGCATTTGCCGACTTTACAGCCCCGCCCAGTTTCAATTTCAATAACTCTCTGGTCGGGAATTTGTTTTAAGATTTCTGCGCTTAAAACCATAAATTTATCTAATTCTTCAAAAGAAAAAGAATATTCTTTAATTTCATCAAACAGCTCTAAATCTGCTTTTTCCGCAAACTTTCCCCCTTCTAATTGTGTTCCCAATATCGCTGGTCCGGTAAGAATTTTTTGCATTGGTAAATTTTTTAGGAGAGGAATAACTTCGGATAAAGTGCCCGGAAGAGCAGTAAGATATTTTCCCGGGACCTGAACCCCAATAATTACAATCAGCGCATCGGTTTTATTTAATGTTTCTTCTGCACTGTTTTTAGTTAGATTATAAATCAAAATATTTGTTTTTTCTTTTTCCGTCGGCTCTTTTTTTAGGCCCTTATATCTTTTCCATAACCTTAAATCATCAATGGTTAGATAGGTAACTTCGTGGCCTTCTTTTTTTAGTTTTCCATAAATATATCTAGGATAAACACCCAAGTAAGGAGGCACTCCTAATCCGGAAGCTTCATCCGTATAACTATCTAGTATTGTGTAATGCATATTTGAATAATTTTGATTTTGATTTATAAAAGCTTCTACTATCTTAAACAATATGCACATCTCAACCTATAAATGCCACAATAATAATCTATTTAAAAGAGTTCTTGATTTATTTTTTTAGTCAAAACGGGTGGTTTAGACTTTTACTAATGGGTGTAATCAAAATTGCGCCCTTAGTATATTTAATTAAAAATAATTTAGATAACTAAAAGTAATTTAGAAACTAAGTTTATTTAGTGTAGTTTAGTAATGTAATTTAATAATTTATTTTAAAAGGGTGGTAAAGATTCAAAGTTTTATTGTTAATAGTATTGTAATTAGAGAGGTCGATTTCTAATGGTGTATAAAATATGTTTTGCTTCTACGCATGGCGCGGGGAAAACTGCTTTAATCGCTAATGTAGAGGGCCCTTTAAAATCTGGTCGAGGGATTAAAAATATTAGAAGAATCGAAGAACTTTCTACTCGAGCGAAAGATATAGGCTTTCCGATTAATGATAATACTACCTTGGCAACCCAGATGTGGATTTTATATCAACAATTTGCCGAAGAGATTTTTTATTCTGGATTCCGAGCCACGTCCCCCGAAATTGATGTTCTTCTTTGTGATCGTGGTCCTGACAATTACTGTTACTTAAAACATCGCTTTGGGGAAAATGAAGCAGCTTTACAAATGACTTTGGGGCACTTAAAAATGTTTCCTTATTCACGGATTTATCTTTTACCTCTAGTAACGGGTTCTTCTTTGGTAGAGGATGGTGTGCGCTCGGTTGATCTTGCTTTTCAACAAGAAATGGACCAGGAGATTCGGCAGTTTTTTAAGAAATATTCTATCGAGCACATTGAACTGCCGCAACCAAAAGAGGATTTTCGTAGCGATTGGGGAAAAATGGTCGTTAATCAAACTTTAAAAGATCTTAATAAACCAGATATATACTCAATTAGGTGAAAATATGGCCATCTGTGTAATTGGAATAGCGGGACATATTGGTTCAGGCAAAAGCGAAACCATGAACTATCTGCAGCAGCATAAAAATGAATTAGAGCGCTTCGTTGATAAAAGTGTTATTGAAAAAGACCGGGTTAGATTCCTTCCTGAATATGTCGACACGGTTGCCTTGGATTTGTTTTACCGGGACCCTAAAACGTATGCTGATGATTTTGAGGAAAGTTTGTTGCACTCCCGAAAAATCAGGCATTGCAATGCCAAGATCAGCCCGGGCCTGGTGATTGTGGAAAGAACTTTATTGGAAGGGTTTCATATTTTTTGCCAAAATTCTAAGGATAGCGGATTCTTGTCTGCGGCTGGATATACAGGTTGTGAAAAGTTTGTAAGCAGAACCATTGCCAAACTGGATCCAGACAAACAGCAGCGTTGGAATGAATCTTTATTGGTGTATCATAAGATAAATAATGACCATTTAAATGTGTTAATTGAACGCCAACTGAAACGGAAGCGGGAAGGGGAAGAAGGCATAAGCTTAGATTACAATACGGCAATACAAGAAGGGTATAATGCTTTCTTTGATTTAAATAATTTAAGCCAGATTTATGGGCGATGGGGATTGCAACCCCCCAAAGTTTTAGAAATAGATGCATCAGTGGATTTTAATAAAGATTCAAATTACCATCGCCGCATCTTAGA
>CAZKNU010000084.1:0-1344 GCA_964554235.1 uncultured Methanosarcinales archaeon
AATGGTCCTAAAAAATTAATCATTTATAAAGACTTAATTACACATCAATAAACAAATTACCTCTAAAAATAATTACCTTTAAATAATCTGATTAATTTCTTTTAACAATGCTGTTTATACTTAAATGCCTGTATTTTTTCCTGCCGGCTTATTTTGCCAATATGGCTCCGGTGTTGTTTAAATGGATTCCGCTGGGTAATAAACCCATTTATCAACGGTTATTTGGAAAGAACAAAACTTGGCGGGGTTTAGTTGTAGCTGTGCTTACGGGAGCATTAATTTTTTGGCTGCAAAAATATTTTTATCTGAGAGGTTTTGAAAGCTTAGCTATAATTGATTATAGTGGGTTCTCGGTATTAATGGGTCTTTTAATGGGTGCAGGAGTTATTTTAGGCGATATAATCAAAAGTTATTATAAACGAAAGAATAATCTTAAGCCGGGACAACCTTGGCCAGTCTGGGATCAGTTGGATTTTGTTTTTGGGGGATTGTTATTAAGTTTTTTTGTTTACATTCCGCGTATAGAAGTAGTTTTGGTGTTGCTTATAGCTAGCCCAATATTACATATAGCCGCTAATCATATTGGTTATTGGCTAAAGATTAGGAACGTTAAGTGGTGAGAAATGATAATCAAAATAATTTTTTAGTTTTAAAAAATAATTTTTTATAGTTTTTTTGCTATCCATTGCCCTTGCTTAATCAGAGAATAAACATAAGTGATGCCGACAGTTAAACCAACTAAAGTAACCAGCAAAGGTGCATAAGGCATGGCAGGATAAGTGAAGACCATTAATAGAATTAAAGAGATGGTTCTAAGGATTATTAGTGGGGCAGCTGTTTTAGAAATTGAATGAATAGCGGCAGTTAAACAAAACAGTCCAACGACAAGATACATATAGTAATTATTTAGGTATAGTCCGATTTTAATTAAAACTAAAATTTCTACAATTCGATCAGTATAAAAATCAAAATATGCTCCAAAAGAGGTGGTTTTGGTTAGCCGCGCCAAAACTCCGTCTAAAGCATCAAAGACGAGATGCAGCAGACCAAACAGGACGAACAACCAGTAATTATTAAATAAGAAATAAATTGCTAACAGGCCAGCAATTAACGAATAGGAAGTCAATTGGTTGGCGGAGATATGAGCTTTCAAGAGCAGCTTGCCTACTTTATGCAGTTTCTTACTGCGATATTCTCTAAGTTTTAAGATTGATTCCATTTTTGCAAAATTAATTTCTTGCGGATTTGAAATTCTCTAAAAGTCGCCTTGGCCGCTCGGCGAGTGCTCTTACGTCTGCTCGTCGTAAGAGAGCATCTACCAATTCTCATTCAGAATCGTAGTTC
>CAZKNU010000084.1:1444-3206 GCA_964554235.1 uncultured Methanosarcinales archaeon
CTCACCTCGCCTCTTGGCCTAGGCGGCGACTTTTCTAATGAAGTTATTTCTTCCGTAATATATATAAAGTAACACTATAAAAAAGTTGCTATGAGTCTATATAAACTAGAAGTCGAGAAAGCAATTGCCAAAATCAAGAAAATTAAGGCCAAGACCGTCTGCATTCAGCTACCAGAAGGTCTAAAACCAAAAGCTAATGAAATTGTAGATCAGATTCAAGCAGAGACTAATGCAAAGGTACTAATCTGGTTGGGTAGTAATTATGGCGCTTGTGATATCCCCTTGGGGTTAAGCCGGATGGGTGTAGATTTACTAATTTCCTGGGGACATAATCCTTTTCATAAACAAGAAGGGGGATGGTAAGATGGAGATTTTATTTTTAGAGGCTCCTTACCAGGGAAAAGTGGAATTATGTTCAGAAACGCTAAATTATCTGAAAAAGAAAAAATACAAAACGGTGGCTTTATTCGCTTCCGTCCAGTTTGTCAATAATTTAGATACAGTAAAAAAACAGTTGGAAGAAAATCAGATAAGGGTTATTATGACAACCCCAGATCGGGTTCATGTACGAGGGCAATTATTGGGTTGTAATAATTTTCATGGTTCATTAAATCTTCAAGCAGAAGTTGATAGTTATCTTTACCTTGGCGATGGTCGATTCCACCCTTTGGCTTTAGTTTACAGTCAAAAAAATAATTTAAATCTTAAAGAAGTAATTTGCAACGACCCTTTAGCCAAGAAAATTACCTTATTGACCATTAACGACGTGAAAAGCATTCTTAAAAAGTATAAAGGAGCTTTGATTAAATTTTTAAGTTCAAAGAAGGTAGGGGTGATAATAACCATTAAACCCGGGCAGGAACAGTTCAGGCCCAGTTTAAAATTGGCCGAAAAATTTCCGGACAAGCAGTTTTATTATTTTGTAGATAATGCGGTTTCTTTCGACCAGTTGGAGAATTTTCCTTTCATCGACGTCTGGGTCAATACGGCCTGCCCTCGCCTGGGCTTTGACGAGCAGGAAAAGTTTGTAAAAGGAGCAATTAACTTAACTGATGCGCTTGCGGCGGAAGAAATTCTAAGCCGAGAAAGTGTTTTGAGTGGATTGTGATTTATTTGCCCTTTTTTAGTCAAAAAAATTAAATTCTGTTCCCTAGCCATTTTTCCGACGGATAATCGACGGAAAAAGAGAAAGTTTTAAATACTAAAAAAATTTCCTTAAATCTATGAAGACTTTAAAAGTTTTCAGAATTATCTAAAAACCAAGAGGTGGGTTAAATAATGGCACAAGTTGTAGCAAGAACCGGTGTTAAGAAAGTAAAAGGTTATCTTTACTTTGTAGATAAACACGGAAATGTAGCTCGAGCAGTAATGAGTCGAGCTGGCCGAAAGAAAGGCAAAACTAGAACCGAAGTAGTAGCTAAAGCTGGCGTTAAGAAAGAAAATGGATACCTTTACTTTGTAGACAAACAAGGAAATGTAGCTAGAGCTAAAATGGCTCGCGGCAGAAAAGCAGGCGCAAGAAAAGCTGCTAAGAAAAAAGCAGTTAAAAGAAAATCTGTTAAAAGAAAAGCTGCTAAACGCAAACCAGCTAAACGAAAAGCTGCTAAGAAGAAGAGAAGAAGATAAATTTTTTTCTTTTTTTCTTTTTTTAATATTTTTTTAATCTTTGTTCAATATTTATTTAATGTTTTTTAATATTTATTCTCACTAATTTTTAAATATTTACTGAATATCTGTTTAGTCTCTTTCTGGGTATTTTTAT
>CAZKNU010000085.1:0-2925 GCA_964554235.1 uncultured Methanosarcinales archaeon
TTAGTTGTTACTCAACAACAGCTATTTATCAGAAAAAGTTGCTAATTTTTAGCTGATAATGGCCTCTGCAAGAAAAAAATTAAGTTAAATGGATTGTGTGAGAAACCTTAGCTTTAATTGAGTTTATTTTAGACTAGACTGTTTATTCTAAAATAACCAATTCTTCTTGGATGCTAAATTCATAATCATATTGTAGTTTAATAGTTACGGGGGTAACATAAGAATAAGAACTTTCCCGCCCTAATGCGCCCCTACAGACTAAAAAAACTTCTGTTTCAGAAGAATCGAACATAATCTGTTTTCCGACCCCGCCCGCTTTTCTAAACTCGCAATTTAAATTTTTTCCACCCAAGGCTGCTTCCATTAAAGTGACTGTACCTACTTTACCCTCTTCCCCGCCTTTATTTACTAATTTTAAACGCAATTCCGCTTCTGAACCAACTTTAGAAATAACCTCTGCTTCTGAAAAGCCTACTGGCGCACCTTGACCATTGAGGGTATTTTTTCCTTCTTGCAGCGGATCTTTTTGGGCGTTCTCGCCGGCTTTACAGCCCCCATCATCAACTCCGGCATATAGCCCGGGGCGAACACAAATATCTTCGGCTAAAACTACTTCTGAATTATATTTAACAAAGATGCGATAGGGGTTCTTAATTTCGTCGATGGCTCCCTGCGGCAGGCTTTTGACGTAAGTTTCAAACAAGATTCTTTCCTCTCCACCGTCTTCAAATAACTCATCTCTTCCTTCAATCAGCAGGATATTTTTCTGCCGGGAATAAATATCAACATAAGTTTCATCTAAACCAACCAAGGAAACGGCTACATTTTCAATATTGTAACCTAACAAATTATGGAGTATTACATTTAAGTCAAACTGTTCATCTTGGTATACCCTATTGGTTCCTTCCACACTCAAATCTACATCTAAGAACCCAGTTCTAAAATTTTGCTCCGTGGGGGCGTTTCCCTGGCAACCTAACAGAAAAAAGGAAATTATTACTATTACGCTTAGCATTCCTGTTTTAATTGCCTTCGCTTCTTGATTCATGCCTCGATTCATGCAACCGTTCCCTCTTCTATTATGGTAGTTTCTTCTGTTTCCAATAAATAATCATAATTAAATTCTGATTTAAGTGTAGCTAATTTATACTTAATAATCTCGTCTGGTGGAGCTTGTAAATAACAATTTTTGAAAACATATTTGCTGGAAATAGGTGCATGAATAAAGACGTTTCCACCTTGCAAACAATCTACCTCGCCCTGCTTGATTACAAAACCTTTTTCTAAAACTGTTTCGGCAGCATAACTATTAATGGCAATAATTTTTCCTTTTCTTCCGCCTTTATTTTCAAAGGAAGAAACGAAAGGAAATACCTCCCCGCTAAGAATAATGGGTCGAACTTCTCCCCGCCGTTCCGGATGAGGATTACCTATGACTACATTCATCCAGGCTAAATCTGCTGGAGATTGTGAACCGCGGTCTTCTCTGGTCTTAAAATAGTCTGCTTCAATTTGCTTAATCTGTTCTTCAGTCAAACTGCTGGCAAAGACCACTTTTTGAAATGAAGGAGTTACCAAATTTCTTAAAGTTACTTGATATTTAACTTTATAGACCCCTATTTCTAAATCAGCAGAAGGTTGACAATTAATTCTGATAGCTTGCGGAGAAGAAAATTTAGCAACTACAAAATTATTTTTAGTTTCTCCAGCAATGGAGATTTCGCCTAAAATTTGTTTCTTGCCCATTTCGAATAGACAGCTTGCTTCTCCGATAATTCCTTCTAATTCCCGCTGATTCTCCATCCTTAAATCTATTGGATAATTTTGGCGCTTAAGAAATGTTTTTTTTGGAAAAATCCCTTCAGGGACCCTTAATTCTGCTTTAGTTACTTTTTTTATAATCGTACTTACTGCTCCTTGGGCAAAACTTCCTTCTGTACTGGCTTTTTCCAAATCAGCGACACATTTTGGAATATCTTTTTCATCTTTACAAAGACGTTCTCTTTCTTTCCGCTTTAAACACGCATCTAAAGTTTCTTTTTTAACTACTTGCGGTTTCAAAACCGGCTCAAATAAACAGCCAAAATAATCTGACCAAAAGATTTTTTTCTCTTCCATTACTCCGACGACTTTCTCTGCTTCAGCTACGGCAATTCCATAATAATTGCCATGCGTTTGATCCTGATACAGCAAAGGGCTTTGGGCAATTAATGGAAAAACTAAATATAAAATAAAACCGATAATGATTACTAAAGTTAAGGTTCCCAACTTGCCGATTTTTTCTCCTGCTCCCCAGGCATCCAGGACGCCTAAGAAAAAGAGAACTACGGCTAAAATAATCCATACAAAGACGTGCAAGGAAATAATCAGATTTCTAAATTTAGAATCTGGAATTAGGCCTAGCATCAATTGAGTTGCGGAATCAAGAGCAAAAGCCACTGCTATCAGCGTTCGTTTCAATTCTCTTTCCGGAGAATTGGATACAGCCAAAAAAAAGATTAATCCTAAAACAATACTTAAAGACGCGGAATAAACCGGACTATAAGCAACATAATTTTTGATAAACAAACCTGCAACCGCTAATAAAATTAAACTAATATAAACCCCCATTTTTGCCGGCAAAGAAGGCCTTCTTAACCAGCTTCTTCCGGAGGAAGGACTAATAATTGGAGCAGATTTAACCGCAGGAGCAGGTTTAAAACTCGGCGGCTGGGCAAACTGTTTTTCAAGAAAAGCAGACAACCGGCTTTTATTAGGACCTTTTTTTTCTTTTTTTAAACCCGCATCCACCATTATCTCCTCCTTTTTAAATATACACTATTAAGAACAGAAAACTTTAACCTATAAAAAACTTACTGCCTGCAAAGAAATGTGTGCTATCCCGTTATTAGTTCGCATATAATACCTCACTTTGGTGAGGTTATA
>CAZKNU010000086.1:0-2856 GCA_964554235.1 uncultured Methanosarcinales archaeon
TCTTAGAAAAATTTAAGTTTTGGGATGAAACGCATTAATTCTTACACACAGCCGGAACGCCGGTATAGTCTATTGAGTACAATATAGCAGTTTAATAACAGAATATTTTAATAACTATGCTTTTTAGCTGGTAGAATATGGGTTCTTCTTCCGAAAAGCTATGGTTTCCTCACGAAACGATTCGGCCAGGACAGGATAAATTAATTGTCGATTTAGAAATTGCGCTGAAAGAAGAAAAAATTTTACTGGCCCATGCACCAACGGGATTAGGAAAAACGGCCGGTGCACTATCAGTAGCATTAGCTTGTGCTTTAGAAAAAAATAAACGAATTTTTTTCCTGACTAATCGGCATACCCAGCACCAGATTGCGATCAATACTTTAAAATTAATCAAAGAAAAAGGGGCAAATTTTTCCTGTGCTGATTTAATTGGAAAAAGATGGATGTGCAACCAGGAGATTGCCGGCTTGTTTGGAAATGAATTCAATGAGTTCTGCAAAGCCGTTACTGAAAAAGATGAATGTGAATTTTATAACCGGGTCAGAGAAAAGAAAAAGTTGACTGTGGAAGCAAAAAAGTTAATCAGCGATTTAAAACAGCAGGGCCCCCTGCATAATGAAGAAGTAATCCGTCTTTCCAATCGAGAAAGAATGTGCAGTTATGAAATCTCTTCAGCTTTGGCTAAAGATGCACAGGTAATTATTGGTGATTACAATTATCTTTTCAATCCTTTTGTTCAAAACACTATTTTTGCCAAATTGGAAATAGAGTTAGAAGACGTTCTTCTTATTGTTGATGAAGGGCATAATTTACCTAACCGGATTACAGAAATGCTTAGTGCTAATCTGAGCAGTTATATTATTAAAAGTGCTATTCTTGAAGCAAAAAAATATAATTATAAAGGTTTGATTTCCTGGCTGCAGGAATTGATGCGTATCCTGACGGAATTAAATGATTTTAAAAGCCAAGGATTTAATAAAGAAAAATTAATTACCCAAGATGCTTTTTTTTCTAAAGTTAATGCCCTAGTTAATTATGATGGGTTGATCGAAGAACTGGAATTAGCTGCCGATGAAATCAGAAAGAAACAAAGAAGAAGTTATTTAGGAAGCATCAGCAATTTTTTAAATTTATGGAAAGGTGAAGATAAAGGCTTTGCCAGAATTATTTCTGAAAAAACCGGGAAATACGGTTCTATGATTCTTTTAAGTTATCTCTGCCTGGATCCGCGGGTGGTTACAGAAAAAATCTTTAGTCAAATTTATGCGGGCATAATTATGAGCGGAACCTTAAAACCCGCTTTTATGTATAAAGATATTTTAGGAATAAGCCGAGGCATAGAAAAAGAATACTTTTCTCCTTTTCCAGCAGAAAATAAACTAAGTTTAATTATTCCCGAAACTAGCACTAAATATGATCTACGTGGAGAAGTTATGTATAAAAAAATTGCTGAAAAATGTACTGAATTAGCCTCTTTAATTCCCGGAAATGTAGCTTTCTTTTTTCCTTCCTATGAACTTAGAGATAAAATTGCTGCTTTTATTTTTTCAAAGAAAAAGTTTTTTTGGGAAAAGAAAGAAGCCAGTAAAGAAGAGAAAGAAATTTTCTTAGCTGAATTCAAAGCTGAGAAAGAAACCGGGGGAGTATTATTGGGTGTAGCCGGGGCAAATTTTGCCGAAGGGATCGACCTTCCTGGAGATTTGCTAAATGGGGTGGTCGTAGTAGGATTGCCGTTAGCGCATCCCGATTTAAAGACTAAAGAGTTGATTCAGTATTACGATGATAAATTTGGCCGCGGCCGGGATTATGGTTATATTTATCCAGCCATGACTAAATGTATTCAGTCAGCCGGGCGATGTATCAGGAGTGAAACGGATAAAGGGGTAGTGATTTTTCTCGATGAGCGCTACACCTGGCAGAATTATTATGCTTGCCTGCCGCGAGAAGGGCTGCTAGTAAGCAAAAATTATGAAAAATTGCTGAAAGGGTTCTTTAATTCTAATTGAGCTAGGGTTGTTTTTAAACAACCAGTATACTAAATCGTAACATTTATATACTTGTGTGGTTTTATTAGTAAGTGTAACAAAAGTGCTCATCATTTAATAACGATGTTTTGGGGCTCCAATGGTATGTTCTACCACCCTCACCCCCTCTCTTTGGGGCCCTTTTTATTTTTTTAGTTTCTGCAATACCTCGCTTTAGCTTCTGTTTTAAACTGGAGGTCAAGCAGAGGCTCTTTAGAGCCTAAGTAAAAAGCGTAAGCTTTTTCTTTAATGTTTTTCTTATGTTCTTCGCACAGCGAACTTGGTGTAAGTACGAGCTCGTACAAGCTGTTGGTTAAAACAACCTGTACGAGGTGATTTGAAATGAGTAGTGTAAACTCTTTAGAGTTAAAAAGGTTTGCCCACAGTATTGGGCAAAATTGGTATCATGTTGTGTTGATACCAAAATGTCGTTATCCTGTCTTTGCACAGGAGCATCAACGCAATTTAGCGAATGAAGCAATAGACTGGATTTGTTCTAACCATAATATTGATTTGTTTGCCAAAGAGGTAATGGAAGACCACATTCATTTGTTTATCTCTTGCCCTCCTGATTATTCAATCAGGAAATTAGTGCAGATAATTAAAGGGGGAACTTCTTTTTATATTAGAAAAAAACACCCTTCTTTGAAAAAATACGTAGCACTATGGAGTAAAGGCTTTATGTATAGAAGTGTAGGTAATGTAAATGCTGATACTGTAAAAAATTACATAAAGTATTCAAACAAATGGGTTTGTTCTAGAACACAAAAGAAATTAGTTTAATTTTTTAGAACGCCCGATAAATGCCTCGTGGCTTTAGCCCGAGGATAGG
>CAZKNU010000087.1:0-2832 GCA_964554235.1 uncultured Methanosarcinales archaeon
CATTGCTGTCGTGGCTGAATTTTATAACAGTATTACTGCCATGACAAGAGAGCATGTAGTTCAACTTCTTTTATTGCCTCAACTGTCATAGTTGAGTGAAGCTGGGACAGGAAGAAGAAAAGAATAAGAGATATAAAAAAGTAACTAAAAAATTATTTGAGTGAAACACCGCTGACTGGAGCATACACTTTGCCGTTGAATTCAAATGCTCTACCTGATTCAAGAGCAGACTGTACTCGTGCCTCCAACGCTTTTTCGCGCGCAACGTGCGCCCCCGGCGCTACCCCGACCAGACGCCCGCGCCCGCTATAGTAGTCGAGAACGTTGTCGCCAAGAGCAAATGAATTGATGTCAGTACTAATGGCAACCCAAGACCGCATTGTCGGCTTGCCATCTTTCGTAGTTTTATTAAAATAAACATTTAACAAACTATTGCTATGAGGAGAATCTTCACTCACCAGCTGAACATACGAAGTGAGGTCTCGTCCTCTGCCAAGAGCAGCCCACGCTTTGGCAACAGATTTGTTTGAGGGAGTCCATACTCCATTCTTTTTTACATATCCTTGGCCATGTGCTTCTTCAACTTCTTCGGCAGTTAAATAGACCACTTTGTCTTTCTGCCCTTTTAATTCCTGCCATGCGCCTGCGGGAAGAACTAATGCTCCATTATATAGCTCACTTTCTGGAGTCATTTCACGCAATGCCTGAGCATCAAAAACAATCAAGTGGTCTCCTTCTGTTCCAGCAGTAGAGCCATCTCCAGTAAAGATATAATTCTTCTGCCATGCTTTCTTTACATCCTGTGGCGCTTTCATTCTTCGCTCAAGAACATACGCAAATGAAGCAGGATCGCGAGGAACATCAACAATGTTGCCTTTTTCATCCTTTCCACTCACTAAAAGAGGCATCTGTAGTCTTGGTTGACCATAAAATTCTCTATGCAGTTCTGGTACTCTTTCGCTTTTTCCTGATAATTGTAGTGTCATTTTTGCATCACCTTATTATTTATACCTGAAAAGAGAGGTTATTTATAAAGCTTTCGCTATTTGTAAGTAACAACACAAGAAAAACCATCCCTTTCTTTCTTAAACAACTAATCAAAATAGGGGGGTGGTTTTTCTTTCTAGTTTAGTAAAAATAGATTTATTTTTCCAATAATTTCTTAGAGCCCATCTCAGTAGGCTAGTTTTGCTGGTTGAGCTTAGTCGGAGCCGGCAGGATAGTTATTGTCTAACGGGACAGGCTCTTAGATAGTTTGATTAATTATAGTTTAAATTGTTATAATTTGGATTTTTATTTAAATTTTTACTTTGCTTACAAATTCGTTTTTATCAATAAAAAATCTCCACTGTAGATGTAAAGCATCCTTAATTCCAATACGAGAACTTTTACCGCACTTTTCAACTTTATAACCGTCGTCATAAACTTTGATTTCTTTCCCCAGCGGTAAACCATTAAAAGTTTTATTGATGCCTAATGCCTGACATAATTTTCCCGGACCAGAGCAGAGCTGAACAACTTTATCTGTTTTTCTTTTTTGTTTCAATTCGGTTATTTTATTTAACGGCTCCACTGCCCGGATTAAAACCGCACCGGCTTTTTCTTTCTCAGTCGTAAAATTAAGGCAATGGTACATACCATAAATCAAATAAACATAAACGTGACCATAAGTTTCAAACATCAAAGAACTTCTTTCCGTTCTCTTAAAAGCGTGCGAAGCGGGATCCTGCCCATAGGCTTCCGTTTCCACAATTCTTCCTTGATAGCCGTTAACACAAATAATTTTTCCCAATATATCTTTAGCTACTTGAACGGTATCACGTGCAAAAAAAGATTTGGGGAGCGATTTCATCATGGCCAATTACAGTTATCATAACTTATTATTAATTATTATAAGCTCAAAGAAGAATTCTTTATAATTATTATGCCTATTTTAACTAATTATCTCCTAAAGGAATAATCGCCGGCTCGTAAGAATCGTTATTTTTTTCAGAAGGCAATTGAGGCAGAGACTGAGGCTCGTCTACAGGAAGATAAAGAGGAACTGGCTCTCGTTGTTTTCTTTCTTTTTCTCTTTCTCTTCTTAGGATTTCACCGATTACAAAATCATCTAACATTTTTAAAAAAAAGATAAAGGAATATTTAAATTTATTTATTATGTTTTATATGTAATTGTACTAAATGAGAAAAATCCCTGAACAAATGAATTTGGTTTTAATAGAAATAATTAAACAATAAGCCCGCAATATATCCAAACAAGCCCGCTAATAGGCCGATTGCTGCAATTTCCATCCCGGATTTAAACCAATTCTTTTTGGTAAAAAGAGTCTTAACAAAACCGACAACAAAAAGCGCAATTATTGTCAACAAAATAGCAACAATGATGGCAATATCTTTTTTAAGTAAAATAAAAGGGGTTATGGGAAATAAAGACCCAACTAAAAAAGACAGAAACATCGCAAAAGCATTTCTCAACGGCAAATCAAACCGCTCTTTTGCTAACCCTAATTTTTTTTGGACATAATTTTTTAAAAAAGTAGAGGTGCTGTGTTTCTTAAAATGATTACATATAATTTTGATTTCATCGTCATCAAATCCTTCCTGTTTTAAGATAGTTTCCATTTCCTTCAGGAATAAATGGGGATCTTTTTTGAGATTAATTTCAGCAGTTTTAATTTCATTCTCAAATACTTCTCGCTGGGACTTTGCCGAAAGATAACTAGCTGCAGACATAGAAAATGCTCCTGCAAACATACTGGCTAATCCCGCCAGAATAATCGCAAAAGTATTGCCTCCGCCAATATATACTCCTAAGACCAACCCCAGATTAGA
>CAZKNU010000088.1:0-2799 GCA_964554235.1 uncultured Methanosarcinales archaeon
TAGATATCGTAAACTATATAAAGGCGGCGAATTCTGAGTCAAGAAAGTGTGTCGAGAAAGCATATCCTCAACACAAATCCATAAACTTTTTAAAGGGCAGCAATAAATTTGCTACTATAAAGTAAAATAGGGGGTTTTATTATTATGTTTCGCTTGTTTTATACGCCAGGGTGGTTTAATGGTTATGATTTGTTGTTTGAAGGAATAGTTTTAATCATCGCTCTTTTAATTGCTGGCTATAGCTGGCGGGTTTACCGTATCAATAAAGAAAACAAATATGCTTATTTTTCTTTAGCGTTCATTTTAGTTTCATTAAGTTTAGTTTTTAAAATGTTTACCCATGGCGTGCTGTACTCTTTTCCGGTGCGGGAAACAGTAGCTAATGTATTAGCTCCGGCAACTGGTGCGCATCTAAGATATGCAGATTTATTTTACCGGGCGGGCTTTTTTGTACAGATGGCTTCGATGTTAGGAGCATGGCTGTTGATTTTTTTAATCTCACAAAAGCCCCGGGACAGATTAAAAAAATATTTTGAATTAAGCCAAATTGGCTTATTTGTTTATTTAGTGCTGTTGATTTCCTGGGTAAGTAATTTTGAATATATGGTCTTTTACTTAACCAGCGCCGTATTGTTAAGTTTAATCGTCTTAAATTATTATAAGAATTATCTCAATACCAACAACAATAAAAATGCTTTTTCCGTATTAGTGGCGTTTATATTTATGTTGTTTGCTTATTTGTGTTTTGTGTTTGTTTCCCTCAATAGCGGCCTTTATGTAGTTGGGGAAGCATTATTATTGTTGGGCTTTTTATTGCTGTTATGCACTTATCGCAAAGTTGTTAGAAAGAAATGATGAAATGGTGTGAGTTAATAAAATTTAAAAAATAAGGTAAAAACATGAGTTCAAGAAGATCCAGATTGGAATTGGTTTTTGATGTGCTTTTAGCTATTCAAAATAAAGGCGGCGTAATCAAACCAACCC
The DNA here is from genome assembly GCA_964554235.1 of uncultured Methanosarcinales archaeon. Lineage (GTDB taxonomy): Archaea > Nanobdellota > Nanobdellia > Woesearchaeales > GW2011-AR9 > JBBSWB01. The sequence continues at coordinate 985 of CAZKNU010000088.1, forward strand.
ATTTGATGTACAAGTCTAATCTTTCTCACAAGCTGTTAAACAGTTATTTAGAAGAACTAATTCAGAAAGAATTGGTGGTAATCGAAGAAGAGCCGGTGAAAAAGAAGCGCAGGCCTTCTAAAGTCGTTAAAATAACTGAGAAAGGCTTGTCCTTCTTAGCAGAATTTAGGCGAATGAGAGAATTCACTGATGCGTTTGGGTTGTAAAGATGAGACAAGTAATTTTTCAATCTTGTGAATTATATTCTTGTTTAGGGCAAATTGCTAAAGACCTCCGAGATAGATCTCAACAAGATAAAAATGATTTTAACTTTGTAAGCTTAGCTGATATTCTTTCTAAAGAAGATAAAGAATGGGCTCAGTCTATTGAAATGGGAGATTATGTCGGCATAAATAAAATAGGGATGCCCCCACCTTATGCAATTATTTGGGCGCCCCACCCATCAGAAAGGGATTGGTTTGCTAACTTAACTGCTGAAGGATATACCGGAAAAAAGATATTAATTCACACGGGAATGGGAAGATGGAGTAATCAGTGGGGGGAGAAACCCGGATTTAGAATACATGCTGATTATTCATTTTCAATTCCCTGCAAAAATCTTGCAAATAAAGTGTACAAAGCTTTGCGAAAATAGAATCTCTTTTTAATAAACTTTTTTAAATGCACGTTCTAAATCAATTAAATATGCCTACAAATACGTCTAAAATCATCGTTGGCGTTGACGAAGCCGGCCGCGGGCCAGTACTTGGTCCAATGGTTATGGTAGCTTTAGCCGTGAAAGAAGAAGACCAAAAGAAATTAACTTGGATGGGTGTAAAAGACAGCAAGATGTTAAGCTCAGAAGTTAGAGAAGACTTATTTGACCGTATTCGGGAAGTGGTGCAGGATTTTAGAATCGAAGTAATTGAACCGGATGCCATCGATCTTTCGTTGACTGAAGCGGAATCTAATTTAAATTGGTTAGAGGCAGATACTTCTGCCCGAATGGTTTCAGAATTAGATTCACATAAGATTATTTTAGATTGTCCCAGCCCCAATCTCGCTGCTTACAAAGAATATGTTACTGCTCGTTTAAGCAAAGCCGTTAAAGAAAAAGCAGAATTAATTGTTGAGCATAAAGCAGACAAGAACCATATTGTTGTTTCTGCGGCATCGGTGATTGCAAAAGTTATCCGCGACCGACAGGTGGAACGCTTAAAGAAAGAGATTGGCATCGATTTTGGTTCCGGTTATATGAGCGATCCTAAGACCAAAGAATTTTTAGAAAAATATTCTGATCAATTTCCTAATTTGTTCAGGAAGAAATGGCGGCCTTTTAAAGATATTAAAGAAAGCAAGAAGCAGAAAAGGTTGGGGGAGTTTTGAAGACAAAATTATTTAAGCAAATGGATTAAACCATTAAATCATGGCTAAAAAGTACTACGTTGACACTTCAATCTGGATTGATCTTCTTGAAAACAGAAAAGGTTACAATGATGAACCTTTAGGCGATTATGCTCTTAAACTATTTGCTAGGATTAAAGCTCATAACTATAAACTAGTTGTTTCAGATCTATTGGTCAGAGAACTAGAATCGAATTATTCAGTTGAAGAAATCAATGGGATGCTTTTGCCTTTCCAGAAAATAATTGAAAAAGTCTTTGTTACCAAAGAACAACGCGATGAGTCTAAAAAAATTGCTGAAGAAAGAAACTTACCGCCGGGGGACGTTCTTCATGCCATTGTTGCTAGAGATAACAAATTAATTATGGTAACCAGAGACGGCACAATTCAATTTCTGAGTGATTTCCGCTTTTTTGGTGATTTTCACGACAT
>CAZKNU010000089.1:0-2680 GCA_964554235.1 uncultured Methanosarcinales archaeon
AAAGAAAAGATAGCCCTGTGGTGTAGCGGACTAGCATAACAGGCTCTGGCCCTGTTGACGACGGTTCGAAGCAACAGCGAAATTCCGTCCGGGGCTATTTAATGGGCTCGTAGCTTAGGCCGGTAGAGCGCTTGGCTCTTATTCCTACTACCGTTGAGGGTTTCCCGACGAAGTAGGTAAGTAACCATGAGGTCGGGGGTTCAAATGCCAGCAATCTGGGCAAGTTCGGCGGGTTTTTAACCCACCTAGCAAAATAGGTTGCGGCTTGAAAGTCCCTCCGGGCCCGCTTAATTTTTGTGCATAAAAAAATTCATAAAAACGTAGGCAGAATACCCCTAACTTTAGTCGTGGGATGAATATTATGGTCCCTTTTTAGTATTTATGAGAGAGGCATAATTTTCTTTTTTCTGCATCTTGAGACATCTATTAATTTCCTTTGTTGAAAGCTCATTAGGAAATCTACATTCAAAATCTGCTAAAATCTTTTTTCTAAATTTATATGTATGCGCATTCTTTGCATATGCAATCCATCCTTCAATAAAATCATATACAGCACCATAATTAATCTCACCGCGGTTGTATCTTTCTCCCAGAATTTGAAGCGTATTCATCATTTTCCTCAGGTTTGATTTCTTGAGCAGTTTATGATAGTAGAAAACTCGAAAACCGAGAAAATTAATGCTATCTCCCAACTTCAATATTTTTGATTTATCTTTATGTAATTGGAGCTTTAATGTGCTTTTCAGGAACTCATCAATCTGCTCTTTATAAAAATCCAATTTTTTCCTATCAGATTCAAGAACAACAAAATCATCAACATAACGAAGATAATATTTTGCTTTTAATTTGTGCTTTACAAATTGATCTAATTCATTGAGGTACACATTTGCAAAAAACTGGCTTGTAAGATTACCAAGAGGCATTCCTTTGCTTTGAGAAGAAGAATTTGCTAAAATCTTTCTGACGAGCCAAATAACCCTCTTGTCAGCTATTTTCTTTTTGATTATAGAAATCAAAATCTCACAGTCAATATTCTCAAAATATTTTTTAATATCTGATTTTAATACATAACAGGAAACAGTATTATTCTTACTGACAATCGCTTTAAAATAATCAAATCTTTCAATTGCTTTAAGAGTGCCTTTGTTAATCCTATTTGCATAATTATCGTAAATGAAAATTTTTTCGAAGAGCGGTTCAATTATATTGCATAAAGCATGATGAATGATTCTATCACGGAAATCTGACTTGCTTATCTTTCTCGTCTTTGGGTCTCTTATGATGAAACTTACGACGGGTTTAGGCCGATAGCTGTGCAGAAGCAATTCAGAACGCAACAAAAGAAAGTTAGGTTGCAAATCTTTTTCAAAATTTAAGACATAGTCTTTAGTGGTCTTGTGTTTCCTTGCTTTCTTGAAAGCTAGAAGTAGATTGTCATAACTGCAAAGATCCTGCCATAAGTCTCTTCTGCAATTCATAACAAAAAGGTCTCAGCAAATGCTTGGTCTATTCCACGAACCGCGCTATTGTAGTTGTTGATGTTCCTATCATCGGCATTGAAATTCTGGTTGTTGTTGAAATAGCATGCCCGCGCAACTTGTAGCCTTTTTGCTTAATGTGCACTGCCACTCCAGGACATCTCGCAAGTTGCCTTGTCGTAGCTGTATTTCATAATCGTAAAACAAACGACCATAGCAAAAGGGCATGTAGTCCAGCACTTCCTTTTAGGGAATTAATGCTGAGACAATAAAAGAAAGAGAAATTATTTTATAAAGTTTACTTTGATTGGTAGTAGTCGTTTAAAACCCCAACAACTCTGGCCACAGATTCATCATTCGGCAAAGGATTTTTTTCCAACCAGGCTAATACATTCTCATGCGTGTAAGGTAATAGTGCTGCTGTCCTATAAACTCCTTTTTGTGCGTCGTCGCCTACGGCGACTTCCCTACGACGTACCCCACGAACCGCGCTCCTGTCGCTGTTGATGCTCCTATCATCGGCATCGAAATTCTGGTTGTAGTAGAAATAGCATGCCCGCGCAACAACATCGTCTTTCTTACTTTTTAATTGTTTTTTAACAACATTTTCCCTTAAAAGATAAACTCTTTTTCCATCGCCAGGATTATCAGTGCCATAAACGGCAGAAAATAACTTTTTTTCTTCAGCGGTGTTCTTCCCACTCGCTTGAACATAACCATAATTTGAACCGCAACCCTCTGTTTTAACGTTAAGTCCAGAATAGTTTATTGTTGCTGATGGTTTAGCACCGATCGCAGACTGAACCAGTTGTTTCATTTCACCTTGAGGAAAAAAGAATTCATTTCCCAAAATACCATTATAAACATCTTCTTGAAACTTACTGTCCATAAAAAGATTTCCTGCTTTGCCCAGCAAATTAAAAACTGCTTTACCATTAACAAGCCTATAAATCCCCATATTTGCGGAATTTACTCCTTGAACGGGAGCGCCTTTCTGCCAAGCCTGCCAGACTTCTTGTGAAGTTTGCCAAGTGTTAATATCTATTAAAGCTAAATTCTCCAACAAATTACGCCCATCAGCAATTCTTTCAACAACAGTATCGAGAGTCATAAATTCACTTTAGGGGGGTTATTTATAAATCTTTTGTTAGTTGTTACTCAACAACAGCTATTTATCAGAAAAAGTTGCTAATTTTTAGCTG
>CAZKNU010000090.1:0-2586 GCA_964554235.1 uncultured Methanosarcinales archaeon
AAAAACCGGGCCGGTAAGGCAAAGGATTATCCAATAAATAGGTCTTTTTTTCTTTGAATTTTAAAGAAGGGAATTCACAGACCACTACAGAAGCCAGTAATTTACTGCCCATTTGCACACATTCAGCTCCGCCAAGAGTCTTAATTTTATTAAAACCATCGTTAAGGCTGATTTTAGGGGCCAGTTTCAATTGTTCTCTTTTTAGTTCAATTACGTCCATTTTTATTTTTTCTCCCAGCGGGTAAAATCAATTAAATAAAGCTTATTTTGCTTATGGTCAAATAAGGTATTGACGTTAAGGGATACATCTCTCGGCTTGTAGCCTAATGCTTGAGCTAATTTTAATTGTTTAGTAAATTGTCGCTCTGCTTCTGATTTAACTTTACCAGGAAGATAAACATAACCACCATTAATTCTTTGCATAAAAATACCCCAGTAAGGTTCAAAACCAATAAAACTATATGTGTAGGGAAGACGACATAACGGGCCATGATATTGATATAAACCATAAAATTCTGGCACTTGCACTTGATGATCAAACAGATCTCTGCCAATGCCATATTCATATTCAGCTGCCGTTTGCGAATTACCTTCTCTGTGATGCCGATCAAAGTACCCATTAACTAATTTAAGAACTACTTTATCGTCTAAATCATAAATAACCCCATCAACGCCGGAGTCAAGTATTCGATGATGTGCAATCGCCTGTTCAGCTTTTTGACATAATTCTGTAAGACCCATAATGGTTCACCAATTTTAATAAATTAAAAAATAAATACAATTAATTCTTCTTACTGATGGTAAAGATTGTTACTGCGCTCACAACGAGTATACTTTCCCCTAACGAAATTGTCTGGAATCATTAATCCTAACTTTCTATGTCGAGCGTTAGCTTCTTCAGGAGTTAATTCTTCTTTTAATACTGGGCTGGACGCACAAGCAGAATCAATTGAACTACAGGGGTCAGCATCACTTCTAATACTAATCTTAACTTTTGGTGGTACCGCGTTTAATTCTTTTAATCTAAGGTTTAAGTCTTTGCTCATTTTAATTTACTCCAATTTAGCTTTATAATTAGTCTAAACAGCCACTTATTTATAAACATTTCTAAAAATAACTACTGAGGAGTAAATACCTTTAGTATCGAAGCGTTACTCTCTTCTAAATCTAATTCGGCCAACTCTTCTTCAGCTTCAATATTAATAATTGGTTCCGAAACGAGGGGCGTTTGTTCTTCAATTCTGACCGGCTTAAATCCGACAATTTGGGGCTGTTCTTCCACTTCTTTAAATTCTGCATCGACTATTTTTTCTCTTAACTTTAGTGCTTGGCGCTCTTTTTTCTTGCGGATTTTGCGCTTAGCGTAATAATCGCCGGCAAGAGAACCAAAAACAGGATTCATAACGAGTGATGCAACTAACGCACAAACAATAGTAAGGCAATCATTATAATCCCTTTCTGTAATCCTACGTACCAACTCGGGCGCTATGGCTAACCATAAATCGACAAGGCTAAAAAACCCACCCAGTGTCCCACATTGTATACAAGATTCAATATAACGCCTAGATTCAGCGAATTTGCTTGTTAATGTGTTTTCTACTTTCCCTTCTAGATTACTTCTTTCTTTTAATCGCTTTTGGACTTCTGGAACAGAAAGTCTTTTTTCGAGGTTAAGTTCAGTCGTGTCGTAAAGCAGTTTTTTAAAATCTGGAGTGAGATTTAATTTCTCTAAGTCCAGGCGATGTTCGGAATTCATGAAATCAGCTGGCTCTTCCCCAGTTAGAAGATAAACTAAAGTTGCTGCCAGAGAATAAACATCTGTCTTAGGTACCGGACGACCATAAAACATTTCCATCGGTGCATAACCATAAGTGCCAATTACTGTTGAACCGCCCAGAGATTTAGCAACTTTATCATGAACGCTGCCAAAATCAACCAAAGCATAGTGCCCATTTTCTTTCTTAATCAAGTTAGAAGGCTTAACATCTCGGTGCACAATTGGAACCGCAAAACTATGTAAGTATTCTAGTTGACCTAAGACTTGTTCGGCAACTTCAACTGCTTCTTTTTCCGTGAAGCGATAACCCCCTTTTACTATTTCTTGAAGATTCTGTCCACGAACATATTCCATGGCAATGTATTGTCTGACTTCGCCGTTTTCCTCAGCAGTAAAATACCCTTTAAATTCTGGAATGTCTTTATGCTTCAAGCGCTCTAAAACCTTAGCTTCCCTTTGAAATAATTCTTCTAACTTGAAGGCATCTTCTTCGTCACTTCTAGTTCCAAAACGGAATTCCTTCAAGCAGACTTCTTCTCCCGCAGAATTCCAAGCCTTATATGTACGCCCCATTCCGCCCCCGCCGATTTGCTCTAAAACAGAATAACCATTGATAGTTTTAATGGCGGGGGTTTCTGGAGTAGTAGGTTTAGTTGTAGGGAAGTTTTTTTCCAACTGGATCTCTGATAAAAGGACCATAATATCTGAATTGTCGGCGGACATAAGAAGATATTTCTGGGGCTTATTTATAAACATTTCTAAAAATAATTACTGGGAAGTGGAAAATAAAGTTCAATTAGTTTGTTTAA
>CAZKNU010000091.1:0-2536 GCA_964554235.1 uncultured Methanosarcinales archaeon
ATACCTAAACGGCCGGGAGAACCAGATTCCACCCATGCAGACATTACCAAGCAAAAAACATTATTAAATTGGAAACCAAACGTTTCTTTTGAAGAAGGAGTTAAAATCATGCTGGATAATATTGATTACTGGAAAGATGCTCCCCTGTGGAACAAAGAATCTATTGGTGAAGCCACTAAGCTGTGGTTTGAATATTTATCAAAATAAAACAACCAATTAACAAAAATAACTAATAAGACAAATAATTCAATAAAAAATTTAATAAAACAAAAAAATCAAAAACGGAGAGCAGAAAATAAATGGAAAATAACAATAAAGAAAGCGTTTTAGTTACCGGCGGTGCAGGCTATGTCGGCGCAGTTTTAGTTCCTAAACTGCTTAAAAAAGGATATAAAGTTACTGTTTTAGATACTTTCTGGTTCTGGAATTCTCCGGAAGAATACATCAAGGCCATTGAAGCTGAAAATAATACTAATTTGACTATCGTTAAAGGGGATTTAAGAAATAAAGCAGACATTAACAGAGCTCTTAACGGTGCTGAAAGTGTTATTCACCTTGCTTGTATCTCTAACGATCCCAGCTCAGAATTAAATCCAGAATTTACTCACTCTGTAAATTATGATGGCTCTATCAATATAATCGATTTAGCTAAAGCGAACAAGATCAAAAGATTTATTTATGCTTCTTCTAGCAGTGTTTATGGAATAAAAGAAGAACCAAATGTTACTGAAGAACTTGAACTTCAACCTTTAACCCAATATTCAAAGTTAAAAGTTGAAATTGAACATTATTTAATGCATCAAATTGATGAACATTTTAAAGGTGTTGTTATCAGGCCTTCTACGGTCTGTGGCTATTCTCCAAGACAAAGATTAGATGTGGTTGTTAACATCCTAACTAATTTTGCTGTTAACAAAGGAAAAATAAAAGTCCTGGGCGGTTCTCAGCTGAGGCCAAATATCCATATCAAAGATATGGTTCGAGCTTATGAACTTTTATTAGAAGCACCCATTGATAAAATCAATAAAAAAATTTACAATGCCGGATACGAAAACTTAAAAGTAATGGAGATTGCGAATTTAGTTAAAGAAGTTGTTGGTGAAGTAGAAGTAACTGTAGAAGAAACTGATGATCCGAGATCTTATCATGTTTGTTCTGATAAAATAAAGAATGAATTGGGTTTTGAAACTAAACATTCAGTTAAAGAAGCCATAGCTGAACTAAAAGAGGCATTTAGGGATGGAAAATTAAAAAATTTAGAAGACGATAATTACTTTAATGTTAAAAGAATGAAAAAGATTATTGAAGAGAATAGAAGCAGCTAATGGTAAAGCCGGATAAATTCTCTACAAATCTTTTCGCCATCAAATTCTTTTGATTTTAAGTAGGCTTTTTCAATCATTTCTTTAGAAGGTTTTTTAAGAGCCAGATTAATAGTTTCTACTAAAGAATTAACATCTCTTGGCTTAGCCATTAGAACGCATCCATTAACAATTTCTTTTAATTCTGGAAGATCCGTTGTAACTACCAGCGTCTTACAGGCCATTGCTTCTAGTAAACAAGAAGGGTTTCCTTCCGTGCCTATTAAACCGGGGTAGGGTAAAACTACGGCATCTGCCATAGCTACATATTCGTTTATTTTAACATCAGTTAGTATAAATTTGCAAAATTTTTCCATTCCCATATCTTTAATAATTTGTTTATAACGTTCTATCCTCCAGCAATCGTGTCGCGGGGCAAATATAAATAAAACGTTCTTATTAGTATCATTACCTATTACTTTCGGGATTGACTCTACTAAATAATCTGCTCCTTTATGCTTCCACATTGCGCCATAATAAAAGATAATTTTTTTGTTTTTGTACCCATATTTAATTTTAAGTTCCTCTTTATCAAGAGGTAGGAATTTTTTTATATCTATGTTTGAATGAATAATCTGAATTTTGTCTTTTCTAATGCCCGCTTCTAATAATTTGTTAGCAAAAACTTGGGTGGGCACTGTAATTGCATTGGCTAAATTAAGAATAAAGTAAAATCTATTTCCCCACTTACTCCTTGAATATGCTTTCATCGTATGTATAAGAATAGCTTTTCTGGCAAACAGTTTAGAGAGTAATCCTCGCATAAACAGTAAAGGCGCAGCACTAAAACTATGGATTATATTAAATTCGATGCCCAAGTTTTTCTGCATTTTCCGAACACCAAGAGCATAGCCAAGTATTCTGTTGTATAAGCCCAGGTATCTAAATCCACCGATTCTATAAATTGTTATTCCATCAAGTGTTTCTTTTCTATTTTCTTCTCCTCTTTTCTCTGCAATTATTACTACCTTATTGCCTTTTTTTACTAGTTCTTTTGCCAGACTTACGATAGTTATAGAAGTAGCTTCTTTTTCTCCTTTCATCATTCCGGCAGACAATAAAGCAATGTTCATTATTTTAAAAAGGAAGGGGGTTGTTATTTAAATTTTTCCATAAATATGGCTTAGTAGAAAAAGTCGCCGCCTAGGCCAAGATGCGAGGCAAGAACTACCGTT
>CAZKNU010000092.1:0-2384 GCA_964554235.1 uncultured Methanosarcinales archaeon
CTCGTTTTATACGTCTAAAGCCATTATAGCTGTTATATTTAATATGTCAATAGTTAGTCTTGTACAATACAAGAAGACCCCGAAATGAGACCCGTTTCTAACACAAAACGACCCCGAAATTTGTGTTGAAAACAAAAGTGAGAGTCGTCATAATTGAAGTATATGAATCTCAATATGGACGACTCTCACATAGTCAATATTACACAAATTAAAGAATTTTTAAAACTCGATAACAGTATTCGGTTTAAAGCTGTCTCTAGGAAGGAAAAATATCAATGGATTGAAAAAACTCTTTCCAGATTCAGATACTTTAGTCAAAAGAAGAGGGACAAAACTAAGGTGAAGAACTACATCAGACAAATGACCGGCTTATCTGATGATCGATTAACTAAACTAATTAGCAGAAAAAAGAAATTTGGTAAACTCTGGCTAGGTTCAACTAAAAGACATCGCTTCCCAAGAAAGTATACCCCGGGAGATGTAGCTTGTTTAATCGAAACAGATAATGCCCACCAGAGGTTATCAGGTCCGGCCACTAAAGAAATCTTAAGAAGAGAGTACCAGGTATTTCACCGAGAGCCATACCAGAACATCAGTCAGATTTCTTCCTCCCATATCTACAATCTCAGGGGCACCAGACAATACCAATCCCATTCTTTAACCATTAAGAAAACTCAACCCCGGAAGATTCCGATCGGAGAGAGAAGGAAACCAGACTCTCAAGGCAAACCAGGCTATTTAAGGGTAGATTCCGTTCATCAGGGCGATTTAGAGAAGGAAAAGGGTGTCTACCACATCAATATAGTAGATGAAGTAACCCAATGGGAAATACTGGGTTGCGTTGAAAGAATCTCCGAATACTTCTTTGCTCCTTTATTAGAAGATTTAATCAGCCAGTATCCATTTGTCATCCTGGGATTCCATTCAGATAATGGATCAGAATTCATTAACAAGGTAGTAGCTCAACTATTAAATAAGCTCCTTATCCAACAGACCAAATCCCGAGCCAGACATACTAATGATAATGCTTTAGCAGAAGGAAAAAATGGCAGCATCATCAGAAAGCACATTGGATACCGACACATTCCCCGAAGATTCGCTCCAGCTGTCAATCAATTCTACCAAGAACACTTAAACATCTATTTAAACTATCACCGGCCCTGTGGCTATGCCTTCATCATTACTGACAAGAAGGGTAAACAAAAGAAGGTCTACAATACCTACCAGATTCCTTACGAAAGATTTAAATCATTACCCAATGCCAAACAATATTTAAAAGAAGGAATAACTTTTGAAATGCTGGATAAAATTGCCTACCAAAAAAGCGACAACGAATGTGCCGCTTTAATGCAAAAAGCTAAAGATGAATTATTTAAAAACTTCAAAGATATACCTCAAGAATTGATGACTTTCACTACTTTCGTTTCAGGGTCGTATGTTGATTAGAAAATACTGCCCCGCAGAGAAATTTCGACACGGTTTTCTTTTAGAAAACCTAAAAATCGCAAAGCGAGTCGAAATTCTTCTACGGGGTCAAGAGCAAAAATAATTTAAACCAGCGTTGGTAAAAACCACTCGTTAAATTTTCAAAAAATCTTATTCTCCCTTAAGTTTCCTCCGTAAATCTTGAAGAATTCCAGCGGCAACTTCCTTTCCTCCTAAACCAAAAGCTAACCCAACCGCAATAGCAATCATCGCTACAATTCCTTTAAATAAATCTGTCATAAAAGTCCTGCCAATTTCCAGCTGGTATAAAATCATTAAAATTGCGAAAATCCAAATTGACCATTTGACAATTGCTCCGGCAAATTTTCGATAACCAATTTTTGTTCCCTCTACTGCTGCTTCAACTATCTTCTGCATAACGTCAGTAATAACTACTGTCACTACGAATATTAAAGCAGCAACAATTACATTGGGCAAATAAGCCAAAACCTCAGTAAGAAAATCAGCGAATTCAACAAAACCCAAAACTTCTACAGCGGCCAATAAAAAAACAATCATTAAAACCCATTTAAAGATAGCTCCAATAAAACCAGAAGCATCCACCTTGATATCTGCTTTTTCCAACGCTGTTTTCCAGCCTCCTTTCTCAAAAATTTTATTAAATTGAATTCTTCTTAAAATTTCCGCAACTAACTTACCTAACGCAACAGAAACAACCCAACCAACTAAAAATATAATGATAGCTCCAATAAGTTTTGGAATAAATCCAATAAGTCCCTGCCATAACCTAAGAAGTTCATCAATTGTTACGTTATACCATTCAATAAACATCATAGTTTTTATTTTTTGTTTAAAATAAACTTAATCAAAACTAATCTTTCGACCTTTTTATTCAGTATATCACAAATAAAGTCAAGCAGCCTGTGGAAAACTTCTTT
>CAZKNU010000093.1:0-2350 GCA_964554235.1 uncultured Methanosarcinales archaeon
TGAACCGCCTAGTTCTGGAGATTGGTCTGCAAGTACAGTGGCATAATTTAATTTTAGTTCTTTGAGCAATTTAAGAAAAGGTCTAGTCTTTTCATTGGCTATAACAACCGGGCTGCCTTGGTAATCTAAAACGAGACAATTCAGTGCCCACAACTGGCAGTTTTTAGCAATAACCAATTCCAAATTCTGAGCTTTAGCAATATGCTTAAAATCTTTAGGAATTTGCTTATAATGATTCTCGTCGACGATCAGCATATTTCTTTGCGGGATCGTTAACAGGGTTAAATCTATATGTCTCTCCGAGCCACCCCTGCTGCAATAACTGCCTACTGAATAAGCCGGTACTTTAAAGAACTGTTCTAAAGTTTTTTGAAGTTTTCTTTTTAAGCGGTCTGCTTCATTGCTAAAATAAATTTCTTCCGAAAAAATAAGATAATCTTTTCCAAAAACAAAACAGCCCCCCTCGGCGATTTTTCTTCCACCTTCTCCTCTTGAAATATAATGCTCATTAAAAGAGACCATATAATCTCTGGGCCAAGGATTTGTGGTATAACCCACTTCATAGCCAAGCTGCGCCACAATCTTGCCTAATTCTCGAGCTGATTCGAACTCGTTGGCAATAATCGCGCTAGGCTTATATTCCACCGATAAGGTTTTAATTTTGTTTTTCCCGTCCAAAATAGTTACGGTTTGATTCATATTATTATTGCTTTCTTACAAAGCCCAGGTGATTAAATTATTAAACCACAGCAAAACTTCATTGAAGGAAACATTAAACATATACACTAAAAGCAAAACCACCAGTAAAACACAAAATAAAAACCGCAAAGAATGAATTAAAATGTCTCCTAAGGACAAGATTAAAATAAGCAGAATGATTGCTCCTAATACTGAGAAGGGCTCCATACCTAAACAATAATTAATACCTATTTAATAATTTCTGTAAATAAAACGGCACTAATTAGGCTAAGTTGATTATTTCCCTGCCTTCTTTAAATAAACGGTCCTGGTTGGAAAAGGGATGTTGATCTTAGCTTTATTTAAAGCGTCATAGACTTTTTCCGTAGCTTCTACTTTTTTATCGTAAGCTTGGTCCCATTTAGCAACCCAAAAGCGCAGTGTAAACTGCAAGGCAAAATCGCCCATTTCCAGAAATTGCACTGTTGGTGCAGGATCTTCTAAAATTTCGCTCATGGTTTTTACGGTATCAAGAACCACCCTCTTTACTTTTTCCACTTCCGTCCCATATTCCACTCCAAAATTTACGGAAACCCGAGCTTTAGGGGTGGGGCGGGTATAATTAAGCACCCGGGAATTGGCTAAATAACCATTGGGAATGTAAATAATTTCATTATCATAAGTGATCAATTTTGTGCTTCTCAAGCCCACGTCGTGGATAATTCCTATTTCCCCGCTTTCTAACTTGATTTTGTCGCCAATCCGGTAAGTCCGATCCAAAATCAAAGTAATCCCACCAAAAATATTTTTTAAGGAATCCTGCAGGGCTAATCCTAAGACCAAGCCGCTAATTCCCACCCCCGCTAAGTAGGGGGTAACATTAATCTCACAGATATCCAAAACCCAGATAAAAGCAACAATTACAAAAATAATCTTTGAAGCTTTATGAAACAAAGGCAAAATGGCATCATCAATCTTGGTTTTAGTCTTTTTGGCAAAGGCTTTCCCCCAAATTTCAATGGCAATATCTGCTCCCCGAGCCGCGATTAAAATAAAAACTAAAGCCATTAAAGAATTAATAATTTTAGTTGCCATCCCGTTAATTCCCAGATTTAAAACCGCTAATTTAAGGCCGTAAACCAGAATAAGATAGAATAAAGGTTTTTCGATCCGTTCGATAATTAAATCGTCCAGGGTTGTTTTGGTTCTGGCAGTAAATTTTTCAAAATAATGGACAAAAATAAATAAGATTGCTTTAGCTAAAACAAAAAATGAAATTAAAATCAACAAGGATAGAATATATTTATTTTGTAAATACGCCCCATAAGGCAGCAGGTTGGTTAATTGGGTAAAATAAGCTGCGATATCCATTCTAATTATACAAATCAAGCAATTTAAATATGTTTCGCCTGCGAGGCGCTGTCAAATTAAATGTGTTAGTAAGAGCACTACCACCAATGGAGGCGCATGGTGCTCATGAATTTAAGTATAAATAAAGCACCATAATCGCGCCGTGCGTAGTGCTCTTACGTATGAACACAGAGAACTTGACTTTACCCGTCTGCGATAAATGTGCTACCAAACACCAGTAATGAAGTCCTGTCGAGATTAAATTAGACTTCTGTTATCCCGAAACTGGTTCGCATCACGAAACTAGTTCGTCCCACACTTC
>CAZKNU010000094.1:0-2288 GCA_964554235.1 uncultured Methanosarcinales archaeon
CATCCAAATACTTTCCAGCTAACTTATCTGCCCACCCTCCGGTTCCTTCTATCACTACCATTGGAATATCAAGCTGGTATGCCTGCGCCAACTCGGTAAGAGTGCCTGAGCCCCCGCTTATGGCAATGATTGCATCACAGGAATTTACTAATACAAACTCCCGGCCGCCCCCTCGTTCAAGTCCGCTAACGATTATTATGTCTGTATTTTCTTTATCAAAAATTTGTTTTCCTCTGCCATAAGTTACGCCGACCGTGATACCACCAGCCTTTTTAGCACCCCTCGCAGCTGCTGTTGAAAGACTGTCATAATCTTTTTCTGCACCATACACAGTGATGTTACCACTTTTAGCTATCAGTTCACCAAGCTTCTCCGCTATTGCTTCAATTTCCTTTGCGTATCCTAGGTCAGCCGCAGAACCCATCACGCCAATTTGTAATTTTCTCATTTTGCAATTACCTCCATTTTTGCCTTCCCTTTTAAAAAGTTATCAGTAACTTGTTTAGCAAATTCTGCGCTTAGACAAGGGTCTTTGCTTTTATAGTATTTAACACAAAAAGCTGCAAAAAAAGTATCACCAGCACCTACCGCATCCTTAATTTGTAACTGCTCAACGCTAAAGTCAAACTTATTGCCGTAAGCATACACCGTAAATCCATTCGACCCCTGTGTTACAATCAACACTTTTTTCTTGAGTGCTTCCACAAGACGCACAGGAAGATAGTTTAATTCTCGCTCTGTCGCTTTAACAACGCCCACTATCGTAGGGTCAAATTCAAAATTCTTTTTCGTTCCGAAATTAGTACTGTTTCGGACATATCCCTGTATGTCTAAGCACACCAAATTACTTTTAATCTTTCTCAATTTAAATTCATTAAGCAATGTTGAGACAATCACGAGGTCGTACTGGATGTCAGGCAGATTTATCGGCGAAACATACTCAATCTTTCCAAATTCTTCGCTCTTTTCAATTTTTATAACCACCCTAGCTGGTGCGCCTGTTACCACAAAAAAATCAATATCTAACTCATCCAATACACTAGACAAAAATTTGGCAGGGCCGCCAATTTCAGTTTTTATACGAGCTTCATTTTCGTCTATATATATGTCTTCTGCAAAACTACTTACTATGGTAACCATCATTTTAAATTACCTCCGAGTATGTTCATTAGTTTTTGGTTGTATTCTTTGCACAATTGTTTAACAGATAAGTCATTTTCAGGCGAGATGCTGGCCCACCGTATAAGATTATCCCAGTAAGGAATCAAACCTCCGTCTGCAGTCCTTCTTCCGTCAATGCCAAAAAGGTCTCTTAACTCAACCCATTCGTAGAACTCGAAAAGGTTTAATGCAGTCATTTTTCTATCGTTGTTTATGCGTTTATTTGCTCCAATACTTGAATACCCTAAAAACACTTCTGTAACGGTTATATCATTTTCTTCTAGAATACCGCACACTTTTAGGATAGTTTCACCTTCAAAAGCACCAACGTCTACTAAAACAATTTCTTTATAATCACGTAATGAGGTTACTTGTTCTATTAAAGATTTTGTGCCTGGTCGTTCCCCTACTGTAATTTTTCCCGTTAGTTTATCGGTAACTCTCGTAACCTCTAAATATTTATCTGCGTCAGTTACATAAACCCTATCAAGACTCACTACCGGAAGACCTATCTTGCACGCCCTTTCCAGTTCTATTGAAGTAGTTAAAGCATCCATGGCTATTTTGTTTATCCCATTGGGAACGTAAGACCAAAATCTGTAGAGGAATTCTTCTTCCAATCGGGAAATTTCCTCTTTCTGATTGGGGATTAAAGGTATCCTAATCTTTCTCTCAAGGGTGGGCACGAGATCCTTCGTTACTAAATACGATTGGTCTTCGATGAATACCTTGGCTAACCCTGCTTACGCTAGACAAATTGCCCCTAATGATTTTTTGTGCCGTTCGTTCTGTTTGTTCTTCCATTTTTATTTTTCTCCATGTTTATAGTCCATACGACTTAAGGCCTGCGGGCGGGAATTGAACCCGCTCCAAGAGTTCCACAGACTCTTATGCTACCATTACACTACCGCAAGCATAAATAGAAATTTAAGAAAGACCAATGTTGGGGCGTAAAGCCCTAACAATGATGAGAAATAATACAAACTAAAAGAGATTTATCATCAATAAAATTAGAGTTAAAACTAGAAAAAAGGTTACTAACAATGAATACAATCAACTCTGGTTTTCATGTTCATATATCTTCAAAAGGTCATTTCTATTTAAACCTTTCTGATTATTTTTAACAA
>CAZKNU010000095.1:0-2244 GCA_964554235.1 uncultured Methanosarcinales archaeon
CTTTAAAAACTAATTATATACTCTAGAAGTGAGAACTAATTACGGAATTATACAAGGAGCACAATTAACCGAAAACTATTTAAATAACCGTAAAATAAAGACCGTATGTTTGACGGTTTTTTTAAAAAACCGCTAAGGTTGAAAATGGATCATCAAAAATTAACAAAAGTAATACGGGGCCTGACAGATATTAAAATCAACATGACTATCCCTGCGTTGACGGTGGCAATTATAATTGTCATCATCATCTTGTTACTGAGATAACGGAGGAGATTAAAATGGAATTAAATGCTTTTGAAATCATCCAGAACGGAAAAAAGATGTATTTGGCATTTATAACTGCCAAAGATTTGATTACAAGAGTAAATACAAAAGTAGATATATATTCAAGTGAAAATAAAGATGGGTATCAAAGAGAACCAACAAAATCTAGAGTTAAGCAGGTTGCACAATTTTTATTGAGCGAGAAGGGAGTCTTTCCCTTATCAGTTTTACTGAGTGTCAGGGAGAATTTAACTTTTCGAAGTAAAGAGAGCAATTATGGAAAGATAAAATTTGAAGATAGCGAAACACTCTGGCAAGTAGATGGACAACATAGAATTGCTGGCTTAATTGAAGCAGTTAATTTAAGACCTGAATTGGAAAATTTTGAGATGCCTGTGATAATTATTCAACCAAACTTATGGGTTAAAGGTGTTCAAAACCCTCAGTTCTTAGAAGCATACCAATTTTATGTTATAAATAAAACACAAAAGGGAGTAAGATCAGACTTAGCAGAACAATTTCTAGCGAGGTTAATAAAAGAGGAGAAAAATATAGAGAATATCCTCAAGTTACCCTCTATTCTAACAAAAGGTATAGATTGGGTGCCAGATGCAATAGAAATTGCCAAGGAACTAAATAATAAATCAGAAGTCTGGAAAGATAAAATTAGATTCCCGAATGAACCAAAAGCTCAAACAACTATCAGCCAAAAATCATTTACAGACTCACTGAAGCCAATACTAAATCATGATAGTTTTAAGCAATATGAAATTCACGAGCTAGTTGAATTTCTAAATAGATATTGGTCTGCTATTCGTGAGTTGATACCGGAAGTATTTGAGTTTCCAAAAGAGTATGCTATGCAAAAAATAACGGGGCCATTCGTATTACACAAATTGTTTCCCGATGTTGCATCTTATTGTGAAGGAAAATTAACCGTAGAGAATTTAAAAGAAGTAATTGGGGGATTTAAAGAAGGCATAACTAAAGAGTTTTGGTCTAATAATGGGACTGTAGGGATAACAGGTACAAACAGAAAAGCATTTTCTATATTAGAGAAAAGACTCAGAGAATTGTTAGCAAAATCTAATGCAAAATCAAAACCACATAGACCATTTGAACTTTAAACAAAAGCTCAAACCCCACAGTTTAACTTTCAGGAAAAATTTTGTTTAGTCATTGTTAGGTGAAGTTTCAATTTCAGTAAATTTTTCTCATGACTAAACGAAGCCAAGCCTGTTAAGATGTGAAGGTACTTTTACGTCGAGAAAAGGAGAATTAAAGATTTTGTATATCTCCTCATTTAAGCCCATTCAAAATCTGCTCGCAAATATATCCCTCGTGCACACGATTAGTTACATCCAGGCGATTCAAATCAAAAGCAAGAATTGGCCCGGTATGCAGGCCGTATTCCCTAACTAAATTTGGAAAATTATCATATAACCTAGACAGGGGGCGCAATTCTTCTTCCAGACGCCAGGCTTTCAGTTCTTCCGGCCGGCCGCGCTGCAGAATCCTTAATCTAGATAGTTCCGGGCTGCCGCGAAGAATAATCATTAAATCTGAAGAAGGCGCAGAACGGTAAGCAGTAATCGCTTCCTCTTTCAATTGTTTTAATTGATTACCGATAAGATAACCCCGCTGATGAAAGAACTGATGAAAAACACCTGGATCCTCTTCGGGCGTGCGGTCTTCTATGCAGCTGCCGCTTTTAGCGGCATTATGTTTCCGGAAAGATAATCTTTTGGTCAGAAGATGCTGCTGCAGTTGAAAACAATACCTGGGCTTATCCCCTAAAAATTTAGCTAACAATTCATCATTAATATGGTCTTTTTCTGCATCTAACTCGTAGCAGCCTTCGATATCTAAGCTATGGGACATGATTCTGGCAAAAGTAGTTTTGCCTAAACCGATATTGCCGGCAATAGTAATAAAAATTCTGTGGCCAGTTAAATACCTTTTTAATTCTTTTTCAGAACG
>CAZKNU010000096.1:0-2202 GCA_964554235.1 uncultured Methanosarcinales archaeon
AAAGATTAAAAACTATTGAAATAAGAAAAGAATTAACTGACGAATGGAATCGAGCAGGCATAAGCCAGGAATCTGATTTTGCTATACTTACCAATGAAACACAAAAAGTGACAACGATCACTTTTGTGCGCCAATGAAGTCGTTGCTTCATTGTGCGTTACTAAAGCTTGGTCAGGAAAAACTATTTCCGAATATAAACAATTAAAAAATTTAAAAAAAGAAAATCTTAGAGATAACATGACCAACTTAGAATTAGTTTTGAATATGCTGGCAGAAGCTACAACTACTGAATTTTCAAAAAAAGAAAATCCCACCACCTTTTACGAAAGCAAACAAATTGCGGTAAAAGGCGGAACGGTAGCAGGCAATACTAGAAGAGATATTGAAACAAAATTAGGAGAGAAAATTGTTACTTCAGTAAATGTTAATACTCTTTTGAATATAAAGAAAAATGCGGAAGTGGAAGACAAAAAAAAGATTAAACCAAGTTAATTCAAAATATGCTGCTTGGAGTTAATAGCTCAAGGAGGGGGGCAAATTGCCACCCCCCTTTCAATTGAGACGACGGGTGGAACGCGAAAACGTAGCTTAAATATTTTTGTAACAAAAGAAAGGGAATCTGCAATAAATAATAAAAATTATTTTTAACGTTAACAAATGCTTGGAAAGGTAATAAAAATGAAAAAAAAGATAAAAGTTTCAAAAGATTTATGCTTCGAATTTTGGGAAAAATATGAAAATGCTGATTATTTGGAAAGAGATAAACTGCTTCTTCCCATCATGAAGAATGTTACAGCAATTATGGATATCAAAGAAGAAAAATTACGCCAACACTGTTTAAAAATAACTTTATACAGTTATTTTGATGATTTAATAAACTACATCAATTATAAAGGTAAAAAGTGAATTAAGCTATTAATTTCAATTATACACTTTTATCATAAATATAGAATTATTTAAGATTTACCAAATCTTAATCATTATGCAGCATTTCTTTTGCTTTATTAAACAAGAGCCGCGTTTTTACAACTATTGCCTTGACATCAGAACAATCAAACGCGGTTTTGGTGGAGTAAGAAGCTTTTTCTCGGGTATCTTTTGCCTGAACGTAAAATAAGATGTCTTCGTTGTTAAGGAAGGTAAAGTTAATCCATTCAAATTCCTCTTTTGATAATTCTTTATAATACTCTTTTATAAGCAGACATAAAGTGGCGTCATGATTTTTGGAGAATAAACCTTTTTTTAGCAATAATGCCAAAGCCGCATGATACAATGCATAATAGCAGCCAACTAATACCCAGTCAGAAAAATCGGTTTTAGAAGTATGCTCAACAAACTCCATATTATGCTCTGCTTTTTCTATATGTCCTTTTATTTCAGCAGCATCTTTCTGAACCAGAGATATTTGTTTTTCTAGTTGATAACTTTCTATTTTCTTATTGAGTTCTGTCCTTGAAGTTAATAACTTTTTTAATTGGCCTTCATTCATTGTATATTAACTCATAAAAATATTTATTGTTAAATACAGGAAATCCCGTGTTTACTCCTGATTGGATAACTTTATCTTCTTTTATTTTTACTTCTTTGTAAAAATCTGCTTCTATTATTTGAAATGGCTGAATGTTTATTCCAGTAAGTGCTTCTGCATGCGTCTTTGCCGGTTTGGTGTTGGTTTTTGTAGGAAACACTTCTATAAGATCAATATCTGAATCATCTCGGTAATTGCCCTTTGCGGTTGAGCCGAATATAATTACCAAAGTAGGTTTATTTTTTAGTGCTTTTAAGTATTCTTTTATAGCATTTTTTCTAAGTAAAGGAAGGGTCTCTAGCTTTTCTTCATCAAAAACAGGGAATATGCTCGGAATCGCCTGTTTTTTTAGGCTATATTTTTTCAAGTTGGCCTCTCTCTGGCTTTTAAGGACGTTTGTTTTTTCAAGAGCCTGTAAATGCCTGCTGGTAGCACTTTCCTGGAGATGTATCTTTCTGGAGATATCCCTTAAGTGCAAGGGGGAGTTATGGTTAGAGTAGAATAATTGCAAAATATTCCAATACTGCTTATGAATTATTGTTCTAATCATTATAACAATCGTTATAATTATTGTAACAGTTAAAAATCTTTCGGTAAAAACTGGGGCTCGATTACTTCCTTATCAATAATCCCTGAACTTAATTTCACAAGTGCTCATTTTAGTATAGAAGTCT
>CAZKNU010000097.1:0-2049 GCA_964554235.1 uncultured Methanosarcinales archaeon
CCCGGAATTAAACATTAACGTTCCTGCCAAGGCTGCAGCAGTAATTCCTTTTTCAGCCAGTTTTATCCCCTTTTCCAACATGATAACTAAAAGCAACCACCTCTGCTTTATAAATTTTTAGGTGCTTATTACTTAATAATGACAAGCTAGTTGCATAAAGCAATGGTTAGTTGAAATGACCAAATGAATGGAGTGCGGCGGATGCTCACTTCAGATACTTCTCTATCTCTTCTCTCTTACGAGGATTCAATGAAACATGATATCCATAGGATGTCTGCTTTGGAATCAAAATCTCTTCTTTGATTAATTCTTTAGCAGCTTTCTTAACGTCGCCTTTGAAATGTCCGGGTAAGCCTTTCTTCAAATTTTCTATATCAGTGTGCTTCCCTCCAATATAACCATGCTGAAACAATTTCTTTACAATAAATCCTTTAGCCTGCTCTTTTTCCATCAATGCCAAAAATGCCTAAAAATATAAAAATCTGTTTGTTACAAAAAATGGAACAATTGATAACGAAAAGTATAAATATAAGCACTACTTTTTAACACAAAAAGGACCAGTCCTTTTGTGCAGAAGGACAAAGTCCTTCTTACATCAAAATGGAAGAAAACCCGATATTTATTAAGACGTTCGGAGATTACCCTTTAATTAGGATATTGAACTTTCTCATCTACTCCAGAGATTTTGACTACCCCATAACTGAGATAGCTAGTAATTCTAACGTAAACTTCCAGACTTTAAAGAAATTGTGGCCAAAATTAGAACAGGACAGAATTGTTGTTTCAACTAGAACAATGGCTGGAACAATTTTATACAGGATAAACACCAACAACCCCGTAGTTAAAAAATTAATTGAGCTGAACAATTTCTTGTGCTGGGAGTATGCTGAGAAAGCGGAAAAAGAGCAGGAAGTTGCGGCGTGATAAATTTTTATTTTTTATTTTGGTAATGCTCTTGAAGAATTGTATTTAATTTACCCAATGATAAAAATCCCGGTTATGCATATACCTCAGCCGTACCCTTTGTCTGGTTCTTTAATGTGATTTTAAAATCATTTCGCAGTTCACGATGTTACTCAAAAGTAACGAAACATTTATAAATAAACAGGAGAATTTCCTCTTATTTACAACCATTATAGGTGATACAAAATGAATGTAGAATTAAGCGGAAAAACAGAAAAAATTGAACCATACAGATTTTTTGGCGAAGGCAGAATTGTTGATTTAATGCCTAAATTGATTAAAGCCGGTTATAATCCTGCCGGCGTAGCAGTATTGCTTGAAAGAAGAGAAAATGCTCCCGAAGACGTGCGCTCAGCCTGGCAATCAAATTCCTTCGGGACTGGAGACAGCGCAACTACTGATGAAAAAGGCGGAATATTACTTACATTAGATTCGCCTCTTCTGCGACAACTTACTCCGGAAAGCCCTTTAGTAGATGGCGCTTTGAAATTAGAACCAGAACAATGGCAGGAACTTAAGAAAGATAAAGAACACTCTCTATACTTAACACCTCGAGAAGAGGAAGCTACCCATGGAAAAGGATATGTTTTAAAAAATGGAAAATTTGTTCCCGCAAACAAAACTGTTGCAAAAGTATGGGATCATCTGAATAGAGGAAGAGACCTTCAAACCTACGCTCAGATGGCGAGTAACGCTTCAAAAAGTAATGATGTTCTGAACATATACTTTGACGGAACAAAAACTCTGAGCTTGCGGTCTTTGGCCGTTGGCAGGATTAGTGGCCATAGCGGTGTCTATGCGAGTATTTACCATGTCCTTGACGCCAGTGATGCCTGTCTCGCCGGTGTAGCGCAGGTTGCGCGCAAAAAATCATTAGAAGCGCGAGTGCGGTCTGCTCTTGAAGTTTTTTGGAGGCGCTTTTGAATTCAATGGCGTCTGGTACGCGCCAGTAAGTGGTGGTTGCGCTTAAATAAACACTTTCTTTTTTGGCTAGCTAAAAAAAGCAAAGCCCCATGATAAATTTCTTTGCCTTGACCAAAAAGTCCCACTACCCAACAAAACAATTATAAAGTATGCAAACTATGG
>CAZKNU010000098.1:0-2045 GCA_964554235.1 uncultured Methanosarcinales archaeon
TATTCTTTCTTCGGATATTTTTCTTCAAAAATAGCCATCAGATTTTTTGCCGTCTTTTCACCAATGCTTTTTATTTCTTTTAATTCTGCTTCCGTAGCATTAGCTAGATTTTTAATACTGCCAAAATGTTCTAACAATAATCTAGAAGTTTGCACCCCCATATTAGGAAAAGAAGAAACAATATATTCCTGCTGCTCTTTTGCTGACCGTGGCTTGGCGAAGTGATAGGAGAAATCATTATTCTTATTTTGTTCTCGTTTAGCCATTACGGCTAATAATGCAGCCGTATCTACGGGGTTCTTGGTATAAAGAATGGGCACGTTAAAATCAAGCACGATTGCAGAAAGCATGCCCCGAATGGCATTGGCATGGACTTTTCTTACTGCATAAATATCTTCTTCGCCTTCAACAATTAAAACGGCTTTATTAAAATTGCTTTTTAAGGAACGAATCTGTTCTAACAATCTTCCGTCAATAATAGAGGCGACAAAGTCGGGGACTTTTTTTAATTCAACACCAACATGGCCGGAGACCACATAATCTGCGGAAGTTAATTGACTGGTCTTAACGGATACACCCAAATCAATTAACTCTTTAACCACCCGATTATTTTTTTCACGGTGGTCCGCTAAAACTGCCACCACCTGGTCTGAAGGGATGAATTGTTCTAATTTAGTATTGTCTGCTTGATTTTTAACTAAAGCGAATTCTTTTTTTATTTTTTCTAAGTCTCGATACATTCTTTTTTCCTTATGGTGAGCACTCCAGCGGTACGCTTCATCCCGTGTTTTAGCGGTAATTAAGATAGTTACTTCCCCTTCTTCCAAGCGGCCGGTCCTTCCTCTTCTTTGGATAGAACGAATGGCGCTGGGCACCGGCTCATAAAAAATCACTTTGTCCACTTTGGGGATATCCAGCCCTTCTTCCGCAACGGAAGTGGCGATTAACACATTAAAATCTCCAGCACTAAATTGGCTTAAAATTTCTTTCTGCTGCTTCTGTGAAAAACCCAATCCGTTCTTTTTAGCCTGCCCAACAAAAATATGATTTTTAAGGTTAAGTTCATTCAACTGCTGCACGATTGCTTCTGCAGAATCACGAAATTGGGTAAAAATAATTATTTTAGCAGTTTTATTTTTTTCAAAAACTTCTTTTAATAATTCATTTAATTGTAATAATTTAGGATGCCGAATATCTTTTTTAACTAATTCTTCAGTAAGATACATAGCCGCTTTAAAATTAGCGTCCAGCATTAAATTTTTAACTGCTTTTACTTTAGAGGTTAAAGATTCGTGTTCTAATTTCTTAAAATAAATCTGTAAAGGTTTTATTCCCTGGCATTCCAATAATTCCAAAGCATGATCAATCTTTAAGGCTTCAGCAATAACCGAAATGGAGCGCAGCAGTTCAAAATCTCTTTCGCCAGAAGACACTTTTTTCTGTAATTCGCCTTGTAAAGCCAGCAAGGCTCCTTTAGCTAAATCCGCTTGGTTGCAATAACCGTGATTTTGAGCTTCCAATAATTTAGCTTTTCGTGAGTTCTGCAAATAAGTTTGGATGGTTTTAAATTCAGCAGGGAATTCTACCATTACCCATTGCTTCTTGATATTTTGAATATAAGGTTTAACGTCAGGATCTTTTTCCGTTCGGACTTCTACTTTTTTAATCTTAAGATTGGCACAAATTTCTTTTATTTTTTCCAAATCACTGCCCGGAGAAGCCGTTAAAGCTAAAATGCGGGGGGATTTAGCTATTTTTTCATACTGCTGGGCAATCCAGACATATGCATATTCGCCGGTGGCATGATGCGCTTCATCAAAAATTAACAAGGAAATTTCTTCCAACTTAATTCGGTGGTTGATAATATCATTTTCCAAACCTTGCGGGGTAGAAATAATTAAAGTGGCTTCTTTCCATAATTCCGCTCTTTTTTCGGGGTTAACATTACCAGTAAAGAGAACGATTTTTTCTGCAGGAAGAGCAAGGTGCTGCTGGAATGAATCTAAATGCTGTTCACATAACGGCTTGGTAGGAGCTAACATCAA
>CAZKNU010000099.1:0-1998 GCA_964554235.1 uncultured Methanosarcinales archaeon
ATATATTTCAACCGTTTTAACGGTTTATCAAATGGTGCGGTCAACTTGAGTTATTTTAAATACCGACTTGTAGCATTCAAAGTCTAATAACTTTGGTCATACTCTTTAAAGATCACATAAAAAATATTTTCCTCTTTTTCTTCTTGGAAATAAAACTAAATAATTTTAGCTTTATTCACCTAAATAAACAAAGTTAAAATCTGAGGATTAGTTGCCTGGTGAGTTGTTTAATAACCATGAAGAACTTTTAAAAAGAATCTAAACTTTTTCATTTTATTCTATTATTTAAATGAAGCGCAAAATAAATGGAATTTGTTGAAGGACGCATGCTCAACAAAATTATCGGTAAAGAGATTGGTCCCCTTCCTTACAGAGAAGCGCTTACCATCATTCTCAAAATTCTTGAAGAAGTAAAAACAGCTCATCAGCGTGATGTAATTTTTACTACACTTAATCCAAGTTACATTAATGTAACACCGGATAATAAAGTAGTAATAAACGAGATTACAGATACAACTCTAAAAAAGAAAATAAAAAAAGAAGGAATTATTTATCGATCTCCGGAAGAGCTTAGCGCAAAGAATGCTGATCTTCAATCCGATATTTACAGTTTGGGAATTATTCTTTACGAAATGCTCGCCGGAAACCTTCCGTTCGCGAATATAAGCCCAATGAGCGATTTCACCCTCATGAATAAAATTGTTGGTGAAAAATTGAACGATCCACGTGAATTTTACCCCAACATTCCGGATTGGCTGGTGGATATAATTAATCAAGCTACCGCAAAAGATAAATCTGATAGAATAAAAACTGCCGAAGAGTTCATCTCACTACTTAAAACAGGTAGTGAAGTCTACGAAACGAAATTGCAGGAAGAGTATGAAAAGGAGTTGCTGCTTCAAAAAGAAAAAGAAGAAGCCGAGAAGAAAGCTCAAGAAAAAATAGTTCGGTTGGGACAGTTGAAAAGTGAAATCGAAACAGTAGAACCAATTGAAAAAACACCTCCATTATTAGAGGCACAAAGTAAAAAAGAAGAACCTCCCAAACGAACAAAACGAAAAGCCTCGATCGGTCTTAAATTGGTTATATGGACAGTATTAACTTTGGCAACCTTCCTAATTATCTATGACGAAAAAGGCGTTGAATCTGAATGGATGAAAGAGAACTTGAACACTGATGTTTACAGAAATGGAGATTCGATCCCGGAAGTTAAAGATGCAAAGAAATGGACAAAACTTAAAACAGGTGCATGGTGTTACTATAATAATGATGCTGAAAATGGGAAGAAATATGGAAAATTGTACAATTGGTACGCTATAACTGATTCGCGAGGGTTAGCTCCAAAAGGATGGCAAATCCCTTCAAAAAATGAATTTGAAGAATTAATAAAAATTTTAAGTGAAGATGAAATTGCACGAAAAGCAGTGAGAGATGGAGACATGAACAATAAAAGTGGTTTCTCCGTTTTACTTGCAGGAGGAAGAGACAGCACAGGCTATTTTTATGATTTGGGTTACGTTCCTTACTATTGGAGTACGACAGAGTATGATTCTATTAATGCCAACAATCTGGTTCTCCTTTATCACGAGAATAATGTATCCTTATCTAATAAACCTAAGGGTTATGGCTTTTCAGTCCGTGGTTTTAAGTTGAAAGAGAAACAGGGATTATTATTAAAATTATTTAAGCTTAAGTAGCAGCCTGCAGGATTTCTTTTTCGTTCTTTATTGCTGATTAGCGTTTGGAATTTTCGAAAATTCTTTAAGAAATGGCTTAAAACTCGCCGGACTGAGTAAATAAACTTTGTAAATTTTATCTAATTTAATATATTTCACCAGTAAAAAATGACTTTTCTGCCGGGATGGCGGAATTGGTAGACGCACAGGACTTAAAATCCTGTGTCCCGTTGGGACGTGCCGGTTCGAGTCCGGCTCTCGGTACAAAAAAGCATTGAAAAGTCAGATTCCAAAGTCAAAAGTCAAAAGTCAAATTTTTTGT
>CAZKNU010000100.1:0-1968 GCA_964554235.1 uncultured Methanosarcinales archaeon
TGTCGTGAAAATCACCAAAAAAGCGGAAATCACTCAGAAATTGAATTGTGCCCCCCAAAAATTATCCCCGTAGCATTTCTTTCTTTTTGCGTTCTAAGAATTGGTACACCGTTTTATGCATAGAACCGTCCAACAACATACTCACGGCTTGGCGTGCTAAAGCAACTTGTCCGGTTTCACCCAAAATACTAATTGTCTTTCCAAAAATAGAAATATATGTGTCCGTCAACCGCTCAATTTCCTCCCGGGATTTTCCGCCTTTTCCAATCACCCGGCCTTTTAATCTTTCCAGGGTATTTTTACTTTTTCCGGCAATATCTTTTAAATCCAATATTTCCAAAGTATAATCTGGTTTTAAGAGCAGCAGAGCCGTTTTGGGATTAAAACCGCGAGCAATCGCTCGGATAATCTCTTTGGTAACAAATAAAAGTAATCCATCTGTTCCAATAATAGTTACATCTCCTTCTGTGGTTATGTCTAATTTACAGTTAGTTTGTTCTTCCAATTCTTTTTTAGTTTCACCATCTTTTCCAATCAGTACAGCTACACGTTCTTCCGGAATTTTTAATTCATAAGAAAACTCTTCTGGTTTACTTTCTTCAATTGTTTTTTTAGTCATTTTTTAACTATTTCCGGTTATGTTTTTTAATACTTTCTCAAAATCTTCGTTAATTCCTTGTTTGGCAAAAAAATTAAGAATGTTTTTTAGGTCTCTTTCTAGCAATTCTTTAGAGTTGGGAGTTTTTACTAAAGTAGCTTGGGAAAAATCAATAAAATAAGGAAGTTCCTGGTAATTAAGGATATTAAAAGAAGAAAGATCTCCATGGATTAAACCTTCTGCATATAATTTTTGCATATCCGCTATAATTAAATCAAAACACTTTTTGGGATTGATTGGAAGAGCATCTTTTAAAGGGGGGGCCGGCTTTTCATTTCCAATGAATTCTTCCACGATAATATTTTCTTTAAAAGCCAAAGGTTTAGGAGCATTAATTTTTGCTTTTTGTGCTCGCATCAAGTTTTTATATTCTCTTTGCGCCCAGGCAAAAATGATTTGCCGGCGATGTTTTTTTAAGAATTCATAACGGGGATCTTTACGGATATAATCATACATTTTGTTAAAATTAGCATTTTGCACAAAATAAATCTTAACGACTACTTTTTGTGATCCTTTGATACCCCAAAAAACCCCGCTTTCTTTGCCTACAGAAATTTTACCTACCAATTCATCAAAAACTCCCCGGCTTTGCAGTTCGAATAAAGCTCGATGAGTAAATTCATCAAATACTCCTTGCTCAGTTTTAAAGCGTTCTTGGTAGGTTAAAGTGGTCATTAAAAGCTATAAAAGAGCGCTTTTTATTTTAATGTGTCGGAAATTGTTTGATTAGCTTCTTTTTGCAGATGACTACTTTAAAGTAACAATCTTACCGAAACCTTTATATACCAGTACCACTAAACAGTAAATAACACATCTAAACCACCTCTTTTTCCTCAGTGAACCCCTCGGGGTTTGCTGAGGTTTTTTTATAATTCCTGATAGTTAATTTTGTAAAGTATGAGGTAAATTTTTATAGTGATTAGTTAATCTTTATTTTTATGAGAGAATACCAGAATGGCGAGTTTTGTAACGTCGTTGAATGTGAAATTTGTTTAAAATTAAACAAAATTAAGCCTAATTCTTCTGAATATGATAAAAATCCAGCTAAAATGCTGGATTTTTAGCATGCCAAAAATGTCGCCCTAAAGGGTGTGGTTTTAAACCTTAGCGCAAAAACATCTGGCGACATTTTTGTGCATAAGAAATTAAAGCTAATTTGTAAGAATGATTGTAAAAAGACTGCTTACGAGTTTCATAATTGGCTGATAAACGAGCAGTTCTCTATTTCAAAGCAAGACTAAAATCTGCCTCAGTATCATCCCCTATAGCCTATTAAAGCTCATTTGAACCTAAACTAGATTTATAAACCG
>CAZKNU010000101.1:0-1938 GCA_964554235.1 uncultured Methanosarcinales archaeon
ACTCCTAATTCTCTTCCAACGATAGCTGAGTGACAATTAGCGACAATAACCGGAGTATAGTTCTCTGTAAATACAACATAGTTATGATCCATCTCACTGTTGCATTCAATAGCTAAATTATAAACGTCAGAAACGTCCTGTAAAGATGAAAAAACCTTTAATTTATTCATCGAAAAATCACTATTAACCAAGTTTTCAAATTCTTCGTGAGTATCATTTACCATTGGAATAATTGCCCGCCTTATTTTATATGCCGAAATCATATTTTCTTTAATCAAATAGTCGTGTCTTATTCTCCCCCTGAAATTTATAAAATTTATGACATCATTTATAACCTGTTTTGATATGAATTTTTTGCCTTTCTCAGGGTTATAACTGTAATTATTAGTATTAAAGTTAACCCTCTTGGTAAATTTCAAAATTTTGGAATCATTTTTATTAAAAGAAACTACAAACCAATTTTTCCTTTTGCAAATGCTTGTTTTGATGCCCAATCTCAAACTTGCAATTATTACAGCCTCTAGTACTGTCTTTTTATTTTTGCCAATCGTCAATTGAATTTGGTGGGCGCTTAAATTACCATCTCCGTCTATCATGCCCGCCAGAAACATCAATAAACAGCTTTTATCCGCAAATAACAATTTTTGAAGTAATATTTCCTTTTCCTTCCTTATTTTTTCATAAATTTCTTTACTAAAAGAATTAAAGCTTCCATAATTGCCCCTTTTATCAATTGATGTCAATTTTAATTCTTTACTATAGATATCTTTAAAATAATTTCGAACCGTTTTAATAAATTCTTTTTTTTCGTAATTTATTTTTTGAGTAAAACCAACAACATATCCACCCTGCCTGTTTTTTACTACATGACCATCGGTTAATAACGCACCCATTAAATAGAATTTTCTTTTATCATACTTTTTTTCAGAAATTAAAGGGCTGATTTTGTCAGCGACTAAAACACCTTCGTTAGAAGACGATATCTCGGTAACTGTTTTTTTAGTTAATTTTCTATCTTTAAGTGTTATAAATTCGTGATCTGGCGTACATTCTAAAAAATTCTGATTAGATCTTAGGTTCGGCGAAATAAGAAATTTGTTAACATTACCTCTCTTTTTGAATGAAGCACTAATTGACCGCCAAATAATTTTATTAGACTTAGAATCTAAAGAAAGAGTTTTTAATTTTTCGGAATTTTTTATCTTATTATAAACCTCCTCAATCGTAAAAAAACCTTTATTAGTTAATATCATTGTTTGACTAGTAAAACAGGTACGACCACCTGCGTCAGTTACTATAGCGCTTGCCTTTTTCATGGCTACTACCCAATCAGGATCAGTCATATCAGTTACTAAAACTTCTCCTTTTTTAAATTTTTTAATATCTTTTGCATCCATTATTCTATTTACTTTTCCCTGGCCTATTTTACTCCCAATACTTAAACCAGTAACCAAAACTTTTTTTGTTTTTGCCTTGTCTAAAACATATTCCTCAAGAACATTAACATTTTTCCTGCTCTGAACTGTTTCTGGTCTTGCTTGAACAATATATAATTTTCCATCTCTACCATCTTTTGCCCATTCTGTATCCATTGATTTTTTATAATGTTCTTCAATAATTAATGACCATTTTGCCAAAGTTAAAATTTCTTCGTCGTTTAAAACAAACTTCTGCCGGTCTTTTAAAGGAACTAAAATATTTTTTGTTGGTTTTTGAGGGTTTTTGTTATAAATTAATTTTACTAATTTTGTTCCTATTCTTTTTTCTAAAATCGGTTTAAACCCCTGCTTCAAAGTTGTTTCAAAAACATAATATTGGTCTGGCTCCACTCTTCCTTTAACCACATTTTCTCCCAAACCGTAACTGGCGTTGATTAAGACAACATCGCCGAATCCGCTTTCTGTATCGCAGGAAAACATTACGCCGGCAGCTCCTAAA
>CAZKNU010000102.1:0-1868 GCA_964554235.1 uncultured Methanosarcinales archaeon
CGCCGGCGGGAGAAGCTTATTTAAAACGGGTAATAGTGATGCCGCATTGGAATCCACCTTTCTGGTCTAAAGAAAAGTATGGAGATCTTAGTACATTACCCGGACCATTAAATGCTTACGGCATGTTCATGACCGAATTGTATTACAGTGATGAAATACCTAAAAATCCGTATGATTGGTATATGACTGGAGACATGGGTTTCCGATTGCATTTGACCGCCAGCCCCGGCAGTGTAGAAGGCGGTTATGGTAAATCCCATGGGTGTGTCAGACTGCATCCATCCGATGGCAGCCGAGTATTTTATTTTATGTTAAGATATACTCCGCATGAAGAGATGAAAGAGTTGTTTAAGAAAGGAGAGATTATTCCTTTTGTGCCGGGAGAAATGATTAAGGTTAGAATTAAAGAGAAGTAACTTCAGCTGTACGATTTTATCGGACAACTCAAACTTTTTCGGTGAGTTTAATTTTTAAGTTAAATCAACAAACCTAATCGCAGTAGAACTGCGGGGTTTGTTGGTCTTGTCTTGGATTTTATCATCACAGCAGACTGTGGGGTTTGAGACCCAAGACAAGAATCAGTAATTTCGAGTTCTTGGTGAGGTGACTACAAAATAGTTAAAATGTAGTCACCCACAACCAAAAGGTTTAAATATGTAGTCACCCATCTACTTGTTATGTACATTGAGAAACGAAAAGTAGGAAAGCACATAAAATATTTTTTAGCACATTCGTATCGAGAAGGTTTAAAAAATTATAAATTTAGAAAATATTTAGGTCAGGATTTGAAGACTGGGTTGTTAGAAGAAAGAAAAAAAATTGCTGAAAAACTTATTTTAGAAGAAATTTACAAATATAATATTATTACCGACCCCTTTCAAATTAAGCTTTCTAAGGAAGAAATAGATTCTATAAAAGCGCTTGAAGCACAAATACCCTTAAAAATAAGCCATTTATCAGAAAGCGACTGGAAAGAATTCTCAAAAATATTTACTTACAATACTAACGCCATAGAGGGAAGCAAATTAAATCAGGAAGAAGTAAAAGAGCTGCTGGAAAAAGACAAATGGCCAAACAAGTCAAAAGAAGAAATTGCCGAAGCATTTGGGGTAGACGAAGCGATTTCAGTTATTCGAATTATCAAAGAGCACCTTTCGTTAGATCTCATTCAGAAAATACATAAGACAATATTCAAGAATTCCCAACCCTTCGCTGGAAAACTTAGAAAGAAAGGCGAAGAAGTAGTTGTAATTAATAGCGAAGGAAAAATTATTCATGAAGGGGCGCCACAGACAAGAATAAAGCATCTTCTGCGTGAATTAATTAAATGGTATAATAACAATAAGGAAAAATACCCCGGACTAATTCTAGGGGCAGTTGTCCATAACCAATTTGAAAATATTCATCCGTTTAGGGATGGAAATGGGAGAGTTGGAAGAATCTTGCTGAATAATATCCTTATTAAACACAAATTGCCCCCAATAAATATAGATTTAAAGAATCGAATAGAATATTATGCCTCCCTGCAGGCCTATGAAAAAGATCATGATTTAAAGCCAACAATAAAACTTTATCTAAAAGAATATAAAACATTAAAGAAAAAATTAGGTGACTACAAAGCAAAGAAAAAGTAGTCACCCGAATTTATACTTAAAAAGTGAAAAAAAACTCTGCAGGAATTTTATATTCATGATAAAAGCGGTGCTCTTTGATTTAGATACTACTTTAATAGATTTCTTTTTTCAAATACTTATATAAACTTAAATTACTTTTTAGTATTAATATGCCTGACTCTATTACCCTGGAAGAAAAGCAGCAATTGCTGCAAAAGTCCGAAGTTAGTCTATGGATTGATCATTACGATGATA
>CAZKNU010000103.1:0-1821 GCA_964554235.1 uncultured Methanosarcinales archaeon
TGCCAATATTAACTAATGATTCGCAACTATTTTTCCCACACCCCTTACTTTTTAAAGAATTGGTTATTTCTGACCGGCCGAATAGATTCTTAAAAAAATGTTTAGCAACAAACTTAGGGTTGTAAAGAAGGTTAAACCGTAGAAAACATTCATGAGTACAATAACATTTAGTATTATTAATCAGTTTATATGCATTTTTTGCTTTCTCTGAAGACCATAATTTTTTAAAATCGTAATCATAATCTTTAATATTTCCAATTAATTGTTTATTTAACAGTTCACAGGGATAAATGTCACCATTTTCATACATAACTGCCATCAGAGTTCCGGCTTTACAGGGCAGGATAAATTTTTTATTTTCTACTGTAGTTATAATCGCACCCGTCCTAAGCTTGTTTAAGTAATCCCGAAAATAAGATTTAACCCCTTTCTTTCTTGACTGTGATTGTAAAGAGAAAAATTTTTGATAATGATTTAAATCAACACCGAACAGATCCATCTTTCGGGCTTCACCCCGAATTAAATTTAAACCAAATACGTCTGGTTTTAATTGGGCGTTCACATAGTCATGCAGTTCGCCCAACTTTTCTTGATTCAGGGAAGTTAAAGTTGAAATTATGGAAAGCTGCAACTGAGAATAATTTTTTTGAAGTTCTTTAAGCTCGTGAAAAGTTTTGATAGCAAGTTTAAAACAATTTTTTACTTGCCGAATTTCATCATGGATTTCCTCTGGACCGTCCAGCGATAAAACCAAATTTAATTCTAAGCCGGGACAATTTTCTAAAATATTTAAACAATCTTTTTTTATCTTTTCAGTAAGAAGGCCATTGGTGGGAATTGCCACGGTTTTTACAGAAGTGTTCTGGTAATAAATTTTAATGATTTCAGCAAAATCCTGGCGGATAAAAGGCTCGCCGCCGCTAATATTTAATATTACTAAATCCGGAAGAGTTTTACTGAGCTTATCGATTTCTTCTAGAGATAATTCATCTTGAGCATTAAGTTTGCTCCAGAAAAAACAATGCTTACATTTGGCATTGCATCTAGAAGTAACAAAATGAATTAGTTGAAAAGGCGTTTTTGGTTCTTTAATAACAAAATATTTGAGTAGTTTTAAATAGGATCTTTTCACACTTAAAAAGGGCTTAAAACTGCTTAAAAAACTTATGATTTTAGAGACTTTATTATCTCTTCTGTAACGCCCACTTTTTGTACTTATTTTGTTACTTCTAATTCTACAATAATATCTTTAATTACTTTGCTAAAAATGTAAGAAGCATAATACCTAATTTTACTATGCAGAAAAATCTTTCCGAAGAAAGTTGGTTTATCTGTTTCCATTACTACTCGAAATCGTTTTTTCTTTTGAAGCCAGAATCGATCTAAATTCCTAAATGTTAGATAAGTATAGCCTTTATAATGGTCTATCGACCTGCACCAGTCAGATTCGTGAGGAACGGAAATCCAGATTCTTCCTTCTGACTTTGTGATTCTATACAATTCATCAAATAAATTCAGTTGGTCTTTAATTGCCAAGTGCTCTAAAACGTGTCGCAGCCTTACATATTCAAATTGGTTATCCTTGAAAGGCAAAGGTGATTTAGTAATGTCTACTTTCATAACTTTTTCATCTAAAGAATTAATGTCAACATTAACAAAATCTTCCATAATTTCTTTTCCACAACCAAGGTTTAGTTTCATTTAAGTCTCTTTAACAACAATATTGTGGAATACCCCTATATAAATATTTCTACATTATTGTGGTATTCTGTTATCCCGAAACTGGTTCGCATCACGAAACTAGTTCGTCCCACACTTCTT
>CAZKNU010000104.1:0-1668 GCA_964554235.1 uncultured Methanosarcinales archaeon
TTTTCTTTTATTTCAGGTAAAGGAATCTTATACATTGCAACCACCCCGCAACTAAGAACAGTTAAAAAAACATTTATAATGATTTATATGGTGGAAACAATAGGTTGGTAAAAAAAGAAAAATAATCCAAAAAACAATATTAATTTAAATTTAGGGTGTTCTTTGCTTTATTCACCAAAAACCAACCGCTTTACTGCCGTTTCCGGCTCGGCAGCGTAAAATGCCAATACTTCCAGAAGCTCGTATAGATTAGGAATTTTCTGGTTAGTTAGGTTGTCTTGTAAGCTGATGCTCTCGCGCTCCAAGAAATAATCTAAGCGGCCATGCTGGTAATGCTGCAGAAAAGGCACGCCTTCAATATATTCACAAAAAGCAGAAGGAAAATGAGCATCTAAAGGCTTTCCGCGTTTGTGTTCTAAAAAGTCTTCTAAACTTTCTGTATCTGAATCTACAGGAAATTTTCCTCTAAATTTTTGACTATACCAAATTTTCTTGGTCCCGTCTGGAAAAAAATACTTTGTGCTGACGTGGCCGCACCAAGAATTCCCTTCCGATCTAGTGTAAACAAACTGATCTCGTATTGCTTCCCAGTGAGCAGTTATTTCTTTAATGAAAGGCAGGTCCTCAGCAACAAGTCGCAAGGGCTCGTAGCCATACCTTTCCTTCTCGATTGACAGTTTTTTCTTTGTTGAGTCAGAAGAAAGAGCATCTATCCTTTTCTTGATGATGCCTGGGTTGTTAAAAAAAAGCCCTTCTCGGGTTATCTTATAGCCCCAGTTTTTAGAAGCGTAGTAACTGCTTGAAGACGCACTCAAAAAACTGACAGCGATAAGCCTGGTTTCACTGCCAACAATTTCTTGCTCAATAGATCCAATAGTTATGTTCATGGTTTTAACCTCTTATTTTTAGTTTATTGCTGTTTTTAATACTATTAGGCATAACTGCTTAAATAGTCTCGTGATAAAAATATTCCAATCGGAATATTTATAAACAAGAATTATTTTCCAATTATATGGTCTTTGATATCACTTATCTCAAACGAATTCGTAAACAGCTTAACTTAACCCAGCAGCAGTTTGCTCAGCTCGCTGGAATCAGCCAATCTTTGGTTGCAAAGATAGAAGCAGGAAAGCTTGATCCAACTTACAGCTATGTAAAAAAGATTGAAGAAGCTATCATTCTGCTTACCCAAAAGCAAGAACAAGAGAAGTGTGCCAAAGAAATTATGCGTAAAGGGGTAATCAGCGTTGGCAAACAGCATAAGATAAAAGAAGTGCTCCAACTCTTTACGAAGCACGGTATTTCCCAAATCCCAGTTATCGAAAAAGAAAAAATCTTGGGATTGCTTTCCGAAACAACCATTATTCGCCGGATACAAGAAGGTCTTCTTGAAAAGCAAGTGCAAGAGGTGATGGATAACGCCCCGCCAATTATTTCAGCAGAAACGAATCTGGAAATGATTACCTCTTTATTGCAATTCTCTCCTCTGCTCTTGGTGCAGGCTAAAGGGGAACTAATAGGAGTAATCACTAAAGCAGATCTTATTAAGCAATTGCAGAAGAAGTAATTACTGGTAAGATGTTCTGTTCAAATTACTTACGATTGCACTTGCCCAAATTTAGCAAAATCATAGCCAATATTTACCCTAAAATGCTTCTTTATTGTATA
>CAZKNU010000105.1:0-1518 GCA_964554235.1 uncultured Methanosarcinales archaeon
GCGTGGAGGAAATTCAAATGCAGATTATCGTTTATTCAATACCAACTTGTCCTTGGTGCAAAACTGTTAAAGATTGGCTGAAAAAGAAAAAGCTTCCTTTTGAAGACCGGGATATTGCGGAAAGCCAGAATAAGATATTTAGAGACGAGCTTATCGAAAAATCCGGGCAGATTAGTGTACCTGTAATTGATATTGACGGGCAGATAATTGTTGGATTTGAAGAAGAACAGTTAAAACAAGCTTTAGAAAAAGCAAAAACTAAAAAATAAGGCTTTATACTAAAAATCCTTAGATTTCGAACAGAAATCTGAGGATTTTGGTATATACCAAAGGAATTAGGTTTGAAACCTAATTCCTTTTAGTATATATTGAGAAATAGTTATAACCGTGCTTTATTAAATTTCTTTTAAAACTGTTTCTAAGTCTTTTTCTGTAAATAATAGATCATGCAGCCCTTGGATTAAAGGAAGTTCTAATCCAAATTTTTCTTTAAAAACAATTGCTTTCTTTACTGCCGTTACCCCTTCTGCAACCATATTCATTTCCGCTAATATTTCGGGAAGTTTTCGGCCTTTGCCAATTTGTTCGCCGACATATCTATTCCTAGAATGTTTACTGGTACAGGTAACAATTAAATCGCCCATTCCTGCTAATCCGTAAAAGGTTTCTTCTTTTGCACCTAATTTCTTGCCAATAGCTTTAATTTCTTCCAAACCTTTAGTCATGATCATAGCTTTGGAATTATCGCCTAACCCTTTTCCATCTAATACCCCCACAAAAACAGCTAAAATATTTTTTAATGCTGAACAAACCTGCACCCCAATTAAATCTTCACTAAGATCAACTTTTAACGCTGACGATTCCAAGGCTTGTTTTATCAAGTCTCTTTCTTCAGAAGAACGGCCGGCTAAGACGATTCCACTGGAGAAGCCTTTGCAAACTTCTTCCGCGTGGGTTGGTCCAAACAAGCCATAAACATTGCCAGGAACATTAATTAGTTCGCTCAATAATTGGGTCTGCTCTCCAAATCCTTTTGAACAGATGATTAACGGCTGATTATTTAGGTATTGTTTAGCTACACTAACGGTTTTTTCTACTTTATCTGAAGGGACTACCACTAGCACTAACTCACATCCCGGAACAATCTCTTCCATTTTTGGCGAGACAAAAATATTGTGGGGCAATTTAACTTCCGGCAATAGCCGACAGAACCTTTTTTCCTGCATTTCTATAGCTTGCTCGGCAAAAAATTCCCAGACTTTAATCTCATGTTTATTTTTGGCTAAATGGACTGCCAAAGCCGTGCCCCAGCTTCCTCCGCCTAAAATAGCTATTTTCATGAATAGATTAGATGAGCAGTGGTTTAAATTAGTTGTGAATTGAAGAAAAGCCAGTGTTAACCTTTTACCAACAAAACAAAACGAAGTTATCCACAACAACACTTAAAAAGACCACTTATTTTTAAAGAAAAGATAGCCCTGTGGTGTAGCGGACTAGCATAACAGGCTCTGGCCCTGT